>CAZHBU010000126.1:0-1519 GCA_964530865.1 uncultured Sulfurospirillum sp. | reverse complement strand
TCTTATGATGTGACTAGTGAGTATTCAACTGCACAGCTTTTAGAAATGGTTTCAAAACATGAGATAGATTGTACTGTTGCTGATTCAAATATATTTTCTATCAATCAAAGGTACTATCCTAGTATCTCTTTTGCCTTTTCTATGAGTGAGAGAGAGTCACTTTCTTGGGTTATGAGAGAAGATAGTATGACTTTGAAAAATGATATGTATAGATGGCTCAATAGATATATTCAGACTGGTGAAATGGCAAAGTTAAAAGACAAGTACTATGGACATATCAATATCTTTAACTATTACAATACTGTAGTTTTTCATAATCGTATTAAGTCAAGGCTACCAAAATATAAAAAGCTTTTCCAAGATGCAGCAAAAAAGTATGGAATCTCTTGGGTTTATCTAGCCGCTCAATCATATCAAGAATCACATTGGGATCCAAGAGCAAAAAGCAATACAGGAGTAAGAGGCATGATGATGCTTACTCTCCCTACTGCAAAAAGCATGGGTGTAAAGAGTCGTATAAATGCTAAACAGAGTATTTATGGTGGCGCAAAGTATATCGCAAAGATGATGGAAAGAGTACCTGCGGACGTAAAGGGTTCAGATGAGAGAGTAAAGTTTGCACTTGCTGCCTATAACATTGGTATGGGCCATGTACAAGATGCTCAAGTTTTGGCAAAAAGACAATATAAAGACCCAACTGCATGGTTAGATGTCAGATCAGTTCTTCCTCTTTTAACTCAAAAAAAATACTATCAAACACTAAAATATGGCTATGCAAGAGGACGTGAACCAGTTAAATATGTAGACGGCATTAGTGAGTATGCTCTGATATTAGAGCAAGCAGTTAAATAAAAATTATATATAAGATATTTTCTTTTGAAATTTTAATTGTTCTTTGAAGTTGTTTTGTTTTTTGAACCACTTTATGCAAAGATTTATGTAGTTTATCTTAAAAGAGTAAATTTTTCTTCTATTAATTTTGTATCTGTTTTTAAAATAAGAATGTAAAAATAATTTCTCTTCTTTTTTATTTAAACCAAACTCTACAATAACAGATGAGAGGTCAAAATAGCAGTCATCAAAACTAGCGTATTCCCAATCAATAAGCTTGATAGCAGTAGAAAAAATAAAGTTTTTTGGATTTAAATCATGATGGCATAAAACTAAGCCTTTTTTTTCTGCTTTTATGGAGTGAAGTTTTTTTAAAAGTTGTGCAATATTTTTTATATCTAATCTTTTTAGTTTTATTTTATGATAACCCTCTAAAAACTCACTTATCATAAATGAATCATTTAAGTAGATCGGTTTTGACCCAATGCCTTTTTTATAGGCTTTTTTAGCAATTTTAAACTCAAATTTTCTCTCTACATGTAAAGAACCAAAAACTTTTATAATGTAACTTTTTTTAGGAGTTTTTAAAAGATAGTTTGTATTAGAAAAACCTTGATTTTTTAGTAGTGTTAAACTTGGCAAAGCTTCCCATTTGCTACTTTGTAGACTCTATTAGCTATTAGCTCAC
>CAZHBU010000125.1:0-1533 GCA_964530865.1 uncultured Sulfurospirillum sp. | reverse complement strand
TAGCTACTGTTTTAGCTTTAGCAGTAGCAATCATAGGTCATGAAATCATGCATGGTTACATGGCTTATAGATATGGTGACAACACAGCAAAAGATGCTGGACGATTAAGCATAAACCCTCTAGTACATGTAGACCTTATGGGAACTATAATTGTTCCAGCAGTACTCTATTTTACTGGTGCTCCATTTTTGTTTGGATGGGCAAAGCCTGTGCCAATATATATACGAGAAGTAATAAGAAATGCAGGATACAAAGGTGCTATAAATGTCTCTTTAGCAGGTATATACTATAACTTTAGTCTTGCCTTACTAGCTTCTGTTGCACTCAGATATATAGATTTTGACTCTATTGATTCTTTGTTTGAGTATTTTATAGTCTTGTTTATCTTTCAATCTCTAGTTTACAATGTACTATTGGGTTTCTTTAACCTCATGCCAATCCCTCCACTCGATGGTTCACATGCCGTATCTTATTTTGCAGCATGGAATAGATGGGATAAGGTTGTAAACTTTTACACTTCAATAGAGAGATATGGTATGGTTATCTTGATTCTTATCATAGCAACACCAGCTTCAGATTACTTTTTTGCACCCGTTAGATATATCGTAGATATGCTTAGGTAATGGAGATTATTAAAATAGTTTTATTGGCTTTTATTTTACTATTTTCCTCCTCTTCCTTTGCAATAAGCCTTGAAGATGGTCTTAGAGTAAAACTAAATTATGCAGTAAAAAACAACTTAAAATCAACTCCAAATGAAACTACAATAGAGTTCATAAAACTTTATCTAGAATCTCTAAAATACAAAGAACTTTTAGAACTTAGCTCATCAAAAATACAAAAAAACAGAGACAACTTAACAGAAGCAAAGATAAAAGCAGCAATAAACCCAAACAAAAACAACAATTTAGAAAAAATGCACAAGATATATCTTTTAAGTAATAATCGTAAAATCATTGATGAAATGAATTATGCCAAATCAAAGAAAAAATTAGAGGAAACTCTACATGTAAAGATATATGATGTCAAACTTCCTCTTATCCAAGCAGTACCAAAAAGCCTAAAAGAAGCTTTAACTAAAGATGAAAACAATAAAATTGATATTAGGAACAAATGGGAAAAGCTAAATCAGGCAAAAAAAGAGTATGAAAAAAGCAATATAACCCAAAGGGAAAAAATTGAAAAGAACTTTAACTACAGAGTAGCTACTTATGCCCTTCTTGCTACAAATCATACTTTTATAAATGATGTTTTATCGCAAAATAACTCTTTTCAAGACGAAACATTATTTACAAAAAAAATAGATAACAACATCATGAAATTGCACTTTAAAGAAAAGACAAAAAAACAGCCAATTAAAAAGAAACATCAACCTAAAAATGTGCCTAAATTTAGAACAACATTTCCGAAAAAGAAGACTGTTTTTTGCTATAAAGTAAACACTGCCATACTAAACGTAAGAAAGAAACACTCAGAAAAAAGTAAAATCATACACCGTTATAAAAAAGACGACATAATCTGTGCTTCAAAACA
>CAZHBU010000124.1:0-1534 GCA_964530865.1 uncultured Sulfurospirillum sp. | reverse complement strand
CTTATAAAAAAACTAAAAAAGAGTGCTTTAAAGCTTGGTTATAGTCCTGATACTCCTTGCTGGGTAGTTGAAAAGGCTACTTGGAAAGATGAGATGGTTTACAAAGGGACTCTTTATGACATTGAAGAAAAAGTCTCACACATAAAAGGAATCGCGGTTATACTTCTTGGTGATTTTTTAAAGCAAAAAGAGACTGAAGAGTCGCATCTTTATGTAAAACCACTTTTGAAAGAGTTGAAATGAAAATAGCAATCGTAACCATAAATAGACCAAGTTTTCAAAGTGCTTTGAGGCTGAAAAGCTACATTGAGGAATTTAGCCCAGATATTTACGTTTCAAAAAAGACACCTCTTGATGAGCCATTAGATGAGAGTTGCATACTCTATGATAAATTAGATGATATACTGCCTATTGCTTGGAAAAGCTATGATGCTATCATTTGTATACTCGCGATGGGTGCAGTTGTAAGAAAAATTGCACCTCATTTGAAAGACAAAGCTACTGACCCAGCAGTCATAGTCATAAACCTTGCATTAGATAAAATCGTACCACTTCTAAGTGGTCATTTGGGTGGTGCAAATGAGTTGGCAAACTTACTGACTCTGAAAATTCCAAATAGCATAAACTTCATAAGCACAGCAACAGACCAAACAAATACTATAGCTTTTGAAATGGTTGCCAAGAAAAATAGTTGGGAAATAAAAAACTTAAAAGCTTTAGCAAATATATCTAATAGACTTTTAAATAAACAAAGTGTAAAAGTTGCAACTTATGAGAGTATATATAGCCATTTAAAACAAGATAATTTGGAGTTAATCCAGTTTAATGAGATTGATGAAAACTCAGTAATTATTTCTCCTTTTGATTTTAAAACTAAAAATTTACATCTTAAACCAAAAGTTTACCTAGGCATTGGCTGCAATAGAGATACTACATGCAAAGAGATAGAAGATGCAGTATTTATGTTTTTAGAAAAATTTAAGCTTGAAATGACACAGATAGAAAATATAGCCTCTTTTGAAGCTAAAGCTGATGAAATAGGGCTTTTAGAGTTTGCGAAAAAGAATGATTTCAGTATAGAGTTTTTCAAAAAAGATGAAATAAATAGTATTAATATAGATTTAAGTAAGTCACAAGCAACTAAATTTTTTGGTCTCAAAGGAGTGGCTGAACCTTCAGCAATACTACTCTCAAAGTACAAAGAGTTAATCATAAAAAAAGAAGTTTACAATAAAACAGTAACAATAGCAGGAGCGATATAAATGAACAAACTATATATAATATCAAGTGGTGCAGGTGGAACAGACTACATGAGTGTAGAAGCACTTCAAGCGTTAAAAGAGTGTGAAGTAGTAGTAAGTTATAGAAAGTATGCAAAAGAGCTTAGTTCTCTTATAGAAGGAAAAGAACTCTACACTTCTGGCATGACAAAAGAGATAGAAAGATGTACACAAGCTATAGAGTTTGCAAAAAGTGGAAAAACAACGTGTATTATATCAAATGGTGATGCCAATGTCTTTGGAATGGCAACTTT
>CAZHBU010000123.1:0-1565 GCA_964530865.1 uncultured Sulfurospirillum sp. | reverse complement strand
CTGGAGCATTTCTCTTCAAATCTATATCTTTCTATGTCTTCGTGGTGTAAATTTAAAGGACTAGATGGAGCTTCCAAGTTTTTAAGTGATCATTCTAATGAAGAGCTAGGACATATGAATAGGTTATTTGACTATGTAAATGATACAGGGGCACAAGCTTTAGTTGGAAACATAGAAAAACCAGAGACTAAGTTTAAAGATATAAAAGAGGTGTTTGAAAAGACTTATGAGCACGAGCAGTTTATAACAGACCAGATTAATGAGCTTGCAGCTTTAACCTTAGAGCAAAAAGATTATGCAACATTTAACTTTTTGCAGTGGTATGTTGCTGAACAGCATGAAGAAGAGAAGTTATTTAAATCTATACTAGATAAGATGGAAATTATAGGGCTTGAAGGTAGAGGTTTGTTTATGATAGACAGAGAAATAGGCAATTTAATAAAGAGCCAATAGAAATATGCCCCTTTCAAAAAATGGGAGGGGCAATAACATAGGGATTGTTTTGAAAAGACTAGAAAAGTGTGTTAAAAGAAGGCATTTAAGCACTTCACGAACACGAGAAATTATTTATCGAATTTTAAAAGATGAAAAAGAAAAGTGCTTTAGTATAAAAGACATAAGCACTAAAGCACAAGAGGTGTACCCTAAAAGCATATCTATTAACAGTATTTATAGGCACTTAAATCTTTTTGTTCAATGTGATTTAATCTCTGTTATACAAACTGATTCAAAAAAATCTTATTACTGTTTTAAAGATGATGACGAGCCTCCTGTATTTGAAATATGTACTTCATGTTTATGTATAAAAAAATCAAGTAACCTACAAATTACAACTACAAAAGAGAAGATATTTCAAATTATAGTATATAAAAAGTGCATTACTTGTAAAATGTAAATAATGATAATGAATATTATTTACATTTAAGTTATTTTTGTGTACAATTATGATTATTATTATCAATAAGAAAAAAGGAAGACGATGCAGACAATAATTGACTGTGAATTAAATAGGGCATATTTAGTAAAAAAATTACATACTTCAGGGGCACTAAGACAGAGACTTATCTCATTTGGGATTTTAAAAGGCGTTAAAATAAAGTATCTTGCTCACACAAGTTTAAAAGGAACATACGACATCCAAGTTGGAAAAATGAATATAGCTTTGAGAAAACAAGAAGCTCAAATGATAGAGGTAGCATAAATGAAAACAATTAAAATAGCTCTAGTAGGGCAACCAAATGTTGGCAAGAGTATGCTTACAAACTCAATAGGTGGTGCTAAGTTACATGTAGGAAACTTCACTGGTGTAACAGTTGAAAAAAAAGAGATAAAGTTTCAATATAAAGACTTTGACATTAGCATGGTAGATCTTCCTGGTACTTATATGTTGGCAGATTACTCTATGGAAGAGAAAGTAACGAGTAATTTTTTAAGATATGAAGATTATGATTTGATACTCAATGTAGTAGATTCCACAAATCTTGAGAGAAACTTGCAGCTAACATCAGAGTTATTGAATTTAGATAAAAAGATGGTTATTGCTTTAAATATGAGCGATGAAGCTA
>CAZHBU010000122.1:0-1611 GCA_964530865.1 uncultured Sulfurospirillum sp. | reverse complement strand
TTTAATAACTTAGATATAAATGAAAAAATTGCAGATGGATGTGAGTATTTACTTAAAAGAGGGCTACTTCAAGCGAAAGATACAAGTCTTATCTATTATGAAAAGTATAAATTACCAGAAACAATTATCATCAATATACACGACAATATAAAAGTTGTTAAAGATTTGACTCAAAAAATTATCTTAATGCATGAAGGCAAAGAGATGATAAATGATACCTATGAAGTGAAAGATGATTATGCTGACATTATTGATGCAGTAGATACTGTAAACTCAGACTTTTTTTCAGATTTAGATTCTGAGCAAATTAGAATTACTATATCAAAAATTTTAATCTCTCTAAATGTAGAATCAAATGCACATTATTCACTTCTTACTATTATTCAATTACTTGAGTTAAAAGCTTCTATGAAAGTAAGAATAAAAACTAAAGATAGTGAATTTTATGCTAGTAATGTCCAATTTAACAAGTTACAATTTAATGAAAGCACGATAGTTCTGTACTTTGATAAATGTTCTTTCGTAATTGATGGGATAGAAGATATACTACATATAGATTCTATTAGTGGTTTAGAAGTTGATGAAGAGATAGAAAAAGCACTATCTATTTTAAGCACTTATCCCAAAAGTGAAACTACACAATTTATCTCATTTTTAAAAAGATATAAAAAAACTCTTTAACATGGTATCTGTTTATACTAAATAATTATGGTAAACATTTAGGTTTTTTAGATAAAATAAATCAATTTATTTATTTAGGATGTTAAGTATGGACGTAAGAGCAGAATTTTTAAACTTTTTTGAGAGCAAAGGGCACAAACAAATCCCTAGTGCTCCTTTAGTACCTGAAGATGCAACACTTCTTTTTGTAAATGCAGGAATGGTTCCTTTTAAGACTATTTTTACTGGGGAAATCCCAAGACCAAACCCTCCAAGAGCTACTAGTTGTCAGACTTGTATACGAGCTGGTGGAAAGCACAATGATCTTGATAATGTGGGCTACACTGCACGTCATCATACTTTTTTTGAAATGCTTGGTAACTTCTCTTTTGGTGATTACTTTAAAGAAGATGCAATTGCTCATGCGTGGGAATTTGTAACTGAAGTTTTAAAACTTCCAAAAGATAAGCTTTGGGTAACAGTTCACGATAGCGATGATGAAGCAGAAAAACTTTGGCAAAAACATGTGCCACTTGAAAGAATTAAACGTTTTGGTGATGCCGATAACTTTTGGCAGATGGGTGATACTGGACCTTGTGGACCTTGTAGTGAAATTTTTATTGACCAAGGGGCTGAGAACTTTGGCGGTGAGGAAGACTACTTAGGTGGAGATGGAGATAGATTTTTAGAGATATGGAACTTGGTTTTCATGCAGTACGAGAGAAGCAAAGATGGAAAACTTACTCCTCTTCCAAAGCCTTCAATAGACACTGGTATGGGACTTGAACGTGTTATTGCTGTTACAGAGGGAAAACTAAGTAATTATGATTCGAGTGAGTTTATGCCTCTTATAAATAAAGTTGCAGAGCTTTGTGGAAAGCCTTATACGTACAAAGCTGGAGCGAGTTATAGAGTCATAGCTGACCATATCCGTTCAACTGCATTTTTACT
>CAZHBU010000121.1:0-1800 GCA_964530865.1 uncultured Sulfurospirillum sp. | reverse complement strand
ACAAAAGAGTATATAAGTTATTTAAGTGAGTATTTATATGAAAATGATATATACAAAAATATATTAACTAAAAAGTTTAGATTCTTAGTAAATATAGCGAGTCCACTTCATGACATAGGAAAAGTTGCAATTCCAGATTCTATTTTAAAAAAGAGAGGTAAATTGACAAAGGATGAATTTGAGACTATGAAAAATCATGCCATAATTGGTAAAAATATCATTGAAAATGTTCTTAAAGATAACAAAGACAATGAATATCTTCAGATGGCATTGAATATAGCCTATTATCATCATGAGAAGTGGGATGGAACTGGTTATCCATCAGGATTAAAAGAAAGTAGAATACCGCTAGAAGCTAGGATAATGGCATTAGCTGATGTTTATGATGCACTAATAAGTAAGAGAGTTTATAAAGAGGCTATAGGATTTGAAGAGTCTGAACAAATCATAATTAATGGAAGTGGGACGCATTTTGACCCTATATTAGTTGAAGCATTTATAGAGATAAAGGATAAGTTTAAAGATATAGCAATGAGAATAAAAGAGTAGTTTTATTTTGCATATTTTGTAAGTAAAAATGCCATAGGAATACAGCCTAGAGCCATGATGTTACATATGATGTAGGTTACATGTAAGCCATATATATCGCCTAACAATCCTACACAAAATACTATACTAGCACTAACTCCAAAGTTGATAGACATATACATACTGTTCATAAAAGTAGGCATATGAGAGCTAGTACTTTGGACTGTAGACATCAAAACTGGACCAGTGGCAAAGAGAAAAATACCTACAAGAGGTAGTAGAAGCACAGTATCAAACCATAAAAATAGAGACATGCTTATGACCATTCCGAAACTAGAAATCACTAGTGTTGTTTTTCGTCCTATATTATCTGATATACTTCCTGCAACAAGAGTTCCTATGATGCCAAAAAGTTGTAAAATTGAGATAGAAATACCAGCATACCAAAGTGTCTCACCTTGGTTTACAAGATAGACAGGAAGGTACAGAGTAAGTGCACTTTTCATAGCTGATTGAAATAGTAAAAATCCTCCAAGAACAAAGAAAAAAGGTTTGTAAGTTTTTAAAAGTTTTTTTGTATCACCTCTCTCTTTTGTTTTTTGAAGAGGTCTGTTTGTATCAAAATCTTTTAGTTTTATATAGAGTACAATAGAAGCTATAATTCCTAAAGGCATCAGCTTGTAAGTACCTTCTAATCCCCATAAAGAGACTGCTGCGGTTACGATAAGAGGACCAAGTGTTCTAGCACTCTCGCCACCAACCATAAAAAATCCCATACCAGTACCAACCTTGTCACCACTAGCTTCTTTTATCATAGTTGGACTAGGAACATGAAAAAGTGCAGCACTTATACCTGCAACAAATATAAGTATCACAAGAGCTATATAAGAGTCAACGATACCTATTAAACTCATAGATATAGCAGTAAGTGCAGGAGTAAGTATAACAAAATATTTTAGACCAGTTTTTTCAGCAAGTAACCCAAGAAATGGATTTAATAAGAAAGGAATACGACGAGCAATATCTAAAAAAGCTGTCATAAAAAGACTCATTCCAAGCTTGTCTATAAGAAGAGGAAGCAAAGGTGCTAAAAATGATGAGTATATATCATGCATAAAATGGGCAGTTGAGATAGTAAAAACTTCTGCTTTTTTAAATTGTTTGTTTTTCATGTAGATTCTTTTAGTGTTAAAAAGTGGAGGAAAATGGCGAGAAGGCGTAGGAATCGAACCTACCTTTAGACGGTCAACCGCCCAAACATCGGGTTTGAAG
>CAZHBU010000120.1:0-1884 GCA_964530865.1 uncultured Sulfurospirillum sp. | reverse complement strand
GGTTATGAGGTAGACTCTGTTTATGATGGAGATGATGCTGAAGAGAAGATTTATGAGAACTCTTACGACTTGTTTTTATTTGATGTAAATGTTCCTGGAACCAATGGCTTTGAGCTTTTGAAAAAATCTCGTGAAAATGAAAATAAAACACCCGCTATTTTTTTGACATCTTTGAACTCCATAGACGATGTAAGTGATGGCTATGAAAGTGGTTGTGATGATTACATACGAAAGCCTTTTGAGCTTAAAGAATTACTTTTAAGAGTTAAAACACTCATAAAAAGAGAGTTTTTTCACTCAAAAAAAGAGAGCATTGAAGTGTGTGAAAATGTAGAGTACGATACTACAACAAATTCTTTACATGTAGATGGCAAAGAGGTGCAGCTTCAAAACAAAGAGGCAACTTTGTTGAAACTATTTTTGCAAAGAAGAGAAGAGGTGATTTCACACGAAGTAATTCTCGATACTCTTTGGGGTTATGATGAAGAGGCGAGTGATGATGCACTTAGAACTTACATAAAAAGACTTAGAAAAATCATAGGGAAAGAGAGAATCATCAGTGTCAAAAGGCTGGGATACAAATTTACTCTCAAGTGAGAAGAGGACACTTCGGTCGTTCTTCTTACTATATATATTTTTTACTATAACTCTGCTCTGTATCTTAGGAGTTATTTACTACAACTTTCAAAAAGACTTAATGCTTCAAAAAAATAGATTAGAACTCTCGTACCTTGCCAATGAGCAGATAATAAAACTAAAATCCTTACATGTAAACTTTGACAAACATAGAGTCTATCCAAGAGATGAGAGATTTAAATCGGCTATTTATGACAGTTCAAAAAGAGAAATTTTTTCAACCTTTAGTAATAAGAGTATAGATTTTGATGAGGTCATATATATGCAAGATGACAAGATATACCTCATAAAAGAGCCAGAGTCTTACTATCTTGGTACGAAGTATTTAGTTTTGGAGATTCAAGGTGATAGTAAGTGGATTGGAGTAGTCTATAATACTTTAGTTTTTTACGGTATTGTTATTTTTGTAGTTATGGTCATTTTTGGTTACTTTTTACTGCGACTTTTACTAAAACCTATGCGTGAGGCGATAGAGCTTTTGGACAGGTTCATCAAAGACACTACGCATGAGCTAAATACTCCAGTAAACGCCATTATGTCAAATATAGAGATGATAGATACGAGTAAACTTGATGAGAAGCTAGCGAGGAAGATAAAACGCATAGACATTGGGGCAAGGACTGTTTCAAATCTCTATCAAGACTTGACTTACTTGACTTTAGCTCATAAGATAATTTCAAATGATGAAGATATAGATTTAAAAGAGGTTATAGAGGAGCGAATAGAGTATTTTTCACTTTTTTGTGACTCTAAAAAGCTTAGTGTAAGTTTTACATGTAAAGAGAAAGAAAGTCTACATGTAGATAGAAAAAAGATAACAAAAATCATAGATAATCTTTTCTCAAATGCTATTAAATACAACAAAATAAGAGGTAGCATAGAGATTGAGTTAGGTAAAAACTACTTTGAAATACTTGACAGTGGAAGAGGCATAAAGCAAAGCAAGATAGACGAGATGTTCCAGCGTTATGCAAGAGCAGATGAGAGTGTTGGAGGGTTCGGTATAGGGCTTAGTATAGTTAGCATGATAGCCTCTGAATACTCTTTACATGTAGCAATAAGTTCAAAAGAAAAAGAGTGGACAAAAGTGAGGGTATCATGGTGAAGATTTTGTTGATAGTGCTTTTACACGTGGTGCTTACAGCAGGAGTTTATGAACAAAATTGTGTTGAGTGTCATAAAAGTATGCCTGTAAAGATAGATAAGTTTTTTTATAGATACCTTTTGAAGTATAGTAGTGAAGAGAGT
>CAZHBU010000119.1:0-1928 GCA_964530865.1 uncultured Sulfurospirillum sp. | reverse complement strand
TTTATCATTGCAGAAGCTGGGGTCAACCACAATGGCTCTATTGAGTTGGCAAAAAGACTTATAGATGTTGCAAGTAACTCTGGTGCAAATGCTGTTAAATTTCAGACTTTCAAAGCTGAAAAACTTGTGTCAAAAAATGCACAAAAAGCAGAGTATCAAAAAGAAAACATGAAAAACAATGACAATAGCCAATTATCTATGCTCAAAAAACTTGAACTTGATTTTGATGTACATGTAGAACTTATTGAGTATTGTAAAGAAAAAAATATCATGTTCTTATCTACCCCTTTCGACCACGAAAGTATAGCTATGCTAAATAAACTAGAACTCAAAATATTTAAAATTCCAAGCGGAGAGATTACGAATTTGCCTTATCTAAGAGCTATTGGCAAACTACGAAAAAAAGTAATTCTCTCAACTGGTATGGCAAATATGAGTGAGATAAAAAGTGCTTTAGATATTTTAGATAAAGCTGGAACAAAAAAAGAAGACGTAACAGTACTGCATGCAAACACCATGTACCCGACACCCATGGAAGATGTAAACCTAAGAGCTATGAAAACCATAGGCAATACGCTCAATGTAGCCTATGGCTATAGTGACCACACACTAGGCATTGAAGTTGACATTGCCGCAGTTGCTATGGGTGCTTGCTGTATAGAAAAACACTTTACACTCGACAAAACCATGGAAGGACCAGACCATAAAGCAAGTCTTGAACCAGATGAATTAAAAGCTATGGTTAAAGCTATACGCAATATAGAGTTAGCATTGGGGAGTAGCATTAAAAAACCAAGTCCAAGTGAAATTCCAAATATGGAAATAGCAAGAAAATCTATAGTTGCCCAAAAAAGCATAAAAAAAGGCGAAGTTTTTAGTGAAAATAACCTTACTATAAAAAGACCTGGTAACGGTATAAGTCCTATGAAATGGGATGAAGTGTTAGGTGCAAAAGCAATCAAAGATTACGATGAAGATGAATTAATATAAACCAAAATATTTTTATCAAACAGACTTAAATTTGAATTATGTAATAAAATTATATTGTACCAAAAGGTATAATATCAAAAGGTACAATATGAAAGAAATCATAAATCCATTTACAATTGAAATGAAGTTCACAATGACGGTTTTTATAACCACTTTATTTTCATTCTTTAGCTATAATAAATTAAGAAAAATATTATAAGGTAAATGATGAAAAACTTAGATAGTAAAAATATAAATCTTATAAATACAAAGAACCTTGAAATATTTACTCCTAATCAAAAACATTTCCTATCCCTTGCCAAAAAAGATAAAATCGATTTTATATACAACACATCAGCTCTTGAAGGTAATGCCATGACTTATCCTGAGGTTGAGACTCTTTTGGAGGGTATTACCGTTGGTGGACATAAGCTAAGTGATGAGCAACAAATACTTAATCAAAACCGAAGCGTAAATCTACTTTTTGACATGATAAAAAACAATGAATTTTATCTCGATAAAAAAATTTTATGTAATTTACATAGTAAAGTTGCTTTTGAAGAAGCACTTACTTGGGGCAAATTTAGAGAAAGTGGTGTCAATATTGGCGGCACAGATTACAAGCCACCAAAAGCCAAAGAATTGGATTTTCTTTTTCAAGAGGGAATGAGAGAATTAGAAAAAATTGAACATCCTATAGTTAGAGCAATTACTTATTTTTTATTTGGCGCAAAGTGTCAATTTTTTTATGATGGGAATAAAAGAACTTCAAGATTGTTTATGAATGGTATTTTACTAAAATTTGGTTATCCTATTTTGAATATTAAAGTGAAAGATAAGCTAGAGTTTAATAAACAAATGCTTAGGTTTTACGATGGGGAAAATATAGAGAAAAGTATTTTGTATTTACTAGAGTATTATATAGGGAGTAATCAGAGTGTTATTTATTAAAAGTAGCC
>CAZHBU010000118.1:0-2036 GCA_964530865.1 uncultured Sulfurospirillum sp. | reverse complement strand
TGCAAAAGCTATAAAAATATATGATAAAAACATCCAAATTATTTACTCAACTGCATTAAGTGGAGAAGAGGATATAAAAAGAGCAGTAAAAACAAACCCTTCAGCGTATATAATCAAGCCCATAAGCATACAGTCTCTTCAGGCAGCAATGCAGATAGCTCTTATGAGTTGTGATGATGAAGATTGTATGAAAGGCGATATTGTTCTAGATGAAGAGTTTAGCTATGAGAGTTCTTCAAGTGAACTCATATACAATGGAGCTTTTATAAAACTAACAAAAAGAGAGAGGCAACTTTTAAATCTTTTTATAAGTTCAGCCAATAATATTGTAAGTTTATATGATATAGAAAATGAGATCTGGCCAGATAAAAACTTCAATATAAATACAACTAGAGCACTTATCAGTAGACTTAGAGCTAAGCTAAAGTACAAGTTTATAGAGACAATTCCATCTTTAGGATACAGGATAGTTTTAAAGCACTAAATTGCAATATTTTTACAATGTTTGTGTGATATAATGATTATACAAAAAGGAGATATATATGCAAAAATTTATTTTTCAATTTTTCATTGCTACAGTTTTTTTAGTAACCATAGTTAATGCTGATCTAAATCCTGAGGAAATTATGGAAAATGACCCTAGTATACAGTTTCTTGTTAGAGTACCTGTTGTTCTAGATGAGATTCCTGAAACAGCGAAATTTGAAGGAGAAAAGTTAGATACGTATTATATAATATGCCATTTAATGAGTTCGCAAAATACTCTTATTTCACAATTAGGAAAAGCTGTTAAAAGCCAGGCAGGTGGTATTCATAAAAAAATTAACTTTGAATTTAGAACAGTCCCTTTAGATAAATTAAATGATGTTGTTAAGTATAAATGCACATTTAATTTTAAAATAGGAAATAAATCATATGGTATTAGGGATTCTAGAATAAAGGGTGTCTATGAAATTGATTATCAAAGTAGTGCTATAGAAGGTAGCATTTAATAGTGAGTAAAGAATCATGAAATTAATAATAGTTTATTTATTGACTTTTTCATATCTTTTTGCAAACATAGCTACTGTTGTAGATAGCGTTGGAGTATCACATCTTATAAGAGATGGTAAAAGTATAAAAGTAGAAAAAAAACAACAACTAAAAGAGCATGACACTATAAAAACTGGCAAAAATGCAAAAGTAAAAATCTTCTTTAAAGACAATACTGCAGTCTCCTTAGGACAAAATACAATTTTTCATATAGATACGTATCTGTTTACAGGGAAAAAAGACTCACAAATAAAGTTTAGAATTCTAAAAGGTTTCTTCAAAACTGTAACAGGAAAGATAGGGAAAATAGCCCCAAATCGCTTTAAACTTCAAACAAAAAATGCAACCATAGGTATACGAGGAACTGTCTTCGCTGCTAATGTAGACGATAGTATAGAGTATATCATCTGTACTGATGGCAAGATAATCATATTGACTTCAAGTGGTAAGATAGAGATAGACCAAGGAAAGATAAGTAGCGTAAAAAAAGGAACAAAACCAAAATCACGTAGATACTCAGAAAACGAGAGAGAAAAGCTTATAAAACAAGCTGGTTGGCATGGGAGTATGAGTTTAAAAGAACTTATAGCCTATATAAAGAAGACATTCAGGGAGCCATTAAAAAGTCAGCTTTTAGCAACTTTGCAAAATATACTAAATAAAGATAGTAAAGAGAGAGAACTCTATCTAGGCAAAGTCAAAAATGCAGACGATAAAAGTTTTGTAGATAGCATAACTATCAATGATAGAGAGTTTGATGAACTTCCGAATGAAGTAGAGTTTTACCCAGAAGATTTAAAAGATGGTAAAATTATAGTAAAAGGTATACTTGAAAGTGAAGATGAAAATACTCCAGTTGAGTCTTTACATGTAGAGATTACAACTGATGGTGGAAAGAGTTGGAGTAGAGCTAAGGGAAGCAAAGAGTGGGAGTGGAGTTTTGAACCTGAGATAGAAAAATCTTATGAGTTTTCATTAAGAGTAATTCAAGAGATGAAGATGAG
>CAZHBU010000117.1:0-2063 GCA_964530865.1 uncultured Sulfurospirillum sp. | reverse complement strand
GCATTTTTTAGCCCTGAGAATGCAGGAAATATACTCTTTGCTATCTACATTGGCGGGGCATTTTTAGGTTTGATTTTTGCAAAAGTTTTAAAAATGACGGCTTTTAGAGGTGATAGTGAGCCATTTGTAATGGAGATGCCAAAGTATAGAATGCCTTCATTTATACTGATATGGCACACTGTAAAAACAAAAACTATGATGTATCTAAAAAAGGCTGGTACTTTTATAGCCTTGGCTTCTATGCTTGTTTGGTTTGCTAGTAACTATCCACATAACAATGATTTAAGCCAATCATACGAGATAAAGATAGAACAAGCTAGTGAAGATAAAAAGACAGATTTAGAGAATGAGCTTAATGAAAAACTTCTTGAACAGAGTTATTTGGGTCAAATTGGGCACCTCATAGAGCCAGTTTTTGCCCCACTTGGTATGGATTGGAAAATGGGTGTTGCTCTTCAAACAGGACTTGCAGCAAAAGAGGTTGTTGTCTCTACTTTAGGAGTTTTATACTCACTTGGAGGAGATGTAGATGAAGAGAATAATTCATTAATACAAAGACTGCATGATAATATCTCATTTGCATCAGCGGTTGCTTTTATCATCATTATGATGACGTATCTTCCTTGTTTAGCAGCAACTATTGTTTTTGCAAGAGAAGCTGGTGGAGCTAAGTATGCTGTGTATCTTTTTGTTTTTACCTCTATAATTGCATATTTATTGGCATTTATTGGTTATCACATAGCTTTGTAGGGATATGTCTTGAAATTTATGTTTAAAATACTTAGAGATTTTCCTGCATATTTATGGAGTGGTTGGGGCGCGATTGCCTCAATCTTTCTATTTTTGGCGTGTTGGGATGCTGGAAATCAAGTGTATGGAGAGTTGGTTTTACCTAGTCCACTTGAAACTTTTGGAACGCTTTGGGAAATGCTTCACGATAAAGAAGTTTTAGAAGATGTAAAAATTACGCTTTACAGAGCATTTTTTGGTTTTGGAATTTCAGTTATATTTGGCTCTTTTTTAGGGCTTATTGCTGGACTTGGGGCAACTGCATCTATGATGAGTCGTCCTATAGTAACACTTCTTGTTGGTATGCCACCAATAGCTTGGATAGTTTTAGCGATGATTTGGTTTGGCATGGGAGATTTCACAGTAATATTTACTGTAGTTGTAGCCTCTTTCCCCATAGTCTTTGTAGGGGCTTTACAAGGAACTAGAACTTTAGAAGGTGATTTAAAAGAGATGGGTGAGAGCTTTAAGCTTCCTTTACATGTAAAGGTTTTAGATATATATTTTCCTCATATATTTTCATACATATTTCCAGCTTGGGTTTCAGCTCTTGGCATGAGTTGGAAGATAGTCGTTATGGCTGAACTTTTGAGTACGAGTGATGGTATAGGCTCAGCCTTAGCAGTTGCTAGAAGTCATCTTGATACGCCAAGAGCATTAGCGTTAGTTGTGGTGATGATAGGTTCATTGATGTTTATTGAGTATATTATTTTAGAGCCTATTAAGAGAGAGGTTGAGTTATGGAGAAGTTAGAAGTAAGAAGCTTAAATCACCATTATGGTTTTACTAAGATTTTAGAAAACATAAATTTTGAGCTTAGAAGGGGAGAGGTTCTCTCTATTGTTGGTCCAAGTGGTGGTGGTAAAACTACACTTATGCATCTTTGTGCGGGACTTTTAGATGTACAAGAGGGGAGTGTGAAAAACTCATTTGAAAGTTCCTCTTTTGCTTTTCAAGAGTCTAGACTTCTTTCTTGGAAAAATGTTATAGACAATATAGCTTTAGGTTTAAAAGCTCAAAAAATATCAACTAAAATGGCAAAGCGTAGATCAAAAAAAATAGCTTTGAGATTTGGTTTAGAAGAGGAAGATTTTGAAAAATTCCCAAAAGATTTGAGTGGCGGAATGAAACAGAGAGTCTCTTTTGCAAGAGCTTTGGTTACTAAGCCTTCACTTCTTTTTTTAGATGAGCCTTTTTCAGCTTTGGACATAGGGCTTAAAAAAGAGCTTCAATCACTTTTAATCGATATGATAGATAAAAAAGAGTTAAGTGTT
>CAZHBU010000116.1:0-2245 GCA_964530865.1 uncultured Sulfurospirillum sp. | reverse complement strand
TGAGCTTGGGGCAGTGTGGTCTACTTGTATATTTGCTGCTAGGAGTGTTTGGGTAGATATGAGAGATATGCTTATGGTTAGGGATAGGAGTTGTTTGAAGTTCATATTGCTTTAACTCTTTTTTTACATGTAGAGGTGGTTACTTCAATTTTATTTTTTAAAAATTTAAGATTCAAAAGTAGACTCTTTGTTTTGATATTATGATTGAACTGCCCCTATGGCTTCATTTAGTAAATACTCATAGAGATATTTCTCTTCATAATATACAGAATATAGAAAATAGGTATCAAAGTTTTCGACATCTCTTTGTTCAAAGTTATATGCATATATCTCATAACTACTATTTTCTTTATTGTTATAGATATAATAGTGTCTACAATTTGGTACAGGCAGTTCTTCACCATAGACATTTGTTTTTTTTACTCTTATCTCATCTCTGTTTTTTATGAAGATGTAATCTATACCATATTTGCATATTTTTAAATTCTCATAATACTCAGGTGTATCTTCTCCCCAAGCATCTTTTAATGACATAGGCATTAACTCTTTATCTGCTTTTTTTAATACAGCTATAAACTCTTCATAGGAGTTCATAGGTATTAGCATAATTTGCATTGCTTTGTATATGGTTTTTGAGGTACGATATTTTGGACTTTCATGCTTTAAATTCTTTGGTAGTAGTTCTGGGTGGGGGCGGTATTTTTTTAGGAAGAGTAGGAGGATGGAGAAGCTATATGGTTTGGTGGCTACATGTTTTAGAGTTCCGTTTTCGTTTATGTAGAGTTCATCGGGAATATTCTCTTTTTGAATTTCATAAAAACTTTTTTCTATTACATTAGGTAATTTCCTAACTATTACATCTTCTTTTTTATCTAATTTATATTTTTCATATATGTCCATTATTTTATCTCTCCAATTAATCTTATTTTAGAACCACCATTTGTTTTTGGATCAGCCAACTCACTCATACTCTGAGTAAACCTATTTTGTAAACCTTTTCCTGGTTGGTCAAACCAAGGTGTGGCTAGGCTCTGCTTTGTTGGTATATCTTCTAGTAATTCAATACTATATGCTCTATAATCCTCTTTTTTACCTGGCAATGATAGACTCTCCCAAGACTCTCCTGGTTTGGTGGTGTATTTTCCTGTTATATCTTTTTCTAGGGTGTACTCAGGAATTTTATCTTTATTTAAGTGATGTTCATTTAAACTATCTTTATGTACATACCTAACTAACTTATCACCTTTTTTTAATGTAATATCTTTTAATGTTCCAGGTATTGTATCTAAATCTTTTTTATTATCAGGATAAATCCATTTTCCATTGGCATCTTTATAATTAGTTCTTTTTGCTATATTACGAGTTTTGTTAATTTTTACATTTTTAGTTTTTAATATTGCTTTTTTACCAATACTCTTAACAAGAGTACCAGCACTCTTAGGAACCTCTACAACCTTACCACTTTTTAACTTAGTAAAGTATTTGCCTCCTATTTTTGTAACTGCACCTACACCAGTAACAACTCCTAAAGTTGTTATTGTATCACTTATAGCTATATTTGCTTGAAGAACTGAGCCGTCCGTGTGGCTTCCATATAGAGTATCTAATCTTTCTTGATTGGTTGTAGGAGCTAATGCATCTATATAGTTACCTGCACCTTTTATATTGTTTGGTATATCTTTTATAGCTTCTATAGTATTTGGTATAAACTCTCTTATTGCTTCGTTGATTACCTCTTTTGAATTATTTTTTATATAATCTAATGTAGCTTCTTGCTCTTTTGCAAATGATTGATTTGCAAATCTTAGTGAACCTTCTTGGTTAAAAGAGGTAGCTTTATGAACATTTGATTGATAAAAGTTATTTAACTTATTAAACTCATCATTACTATATGAACTTATCTCTTCTTGTCCATTGGTTGAACCATCATTAAACTCTTGTTGATTTTTAACTTTAAAAAGACCATTAGAATTGTTTTTCATAAAGTTTTTTGCTTGGGGGTCTGTTTTAGTTCCTAGTTTTAATGACCAAGCTTTATCCATACCTCTTAGGGCTTCTTGGGAAAGTCTGGCTTTTGCATCATCTATTTGTATTTGAGTAGGACTATCTCCATATAGTTTTTTAGCAAATTTGTTTATGTTGTTTCTGTCTTTTAACCACTTTATCTCTTTCTCATGCAGTTGTCTATTGTAAAGCTGGGCACTTGTAGCTATGTTGTAGCCTGTGTTTGCTCCTGCATCACCAT
>CAZHBU010000115.1:0-2269 GCA_964530865.1 uncultured Sulfurospirillum sp. | reverse complement strand
TGCAGTTGAGTAAATAATTTGGATGTTTTTATCATATATTTTTATAGCTTTTGCAGTATCTATGCCATCAGTTTCACCTTTTATGCAGATATCCATCAAAACTAAATCAATTTTTTCTTTACATGTAAGCTCAATAGCATCTTTTGAGTTTGATACAATCCCTACAACTTTATATCCCAAAGACTCTACACTTTGAGACAAATCTAAAGCAACTAAACTTTCATCTTCTACTATCAAAATTTGTTTCATTCTCTACTCACTTTGAATTTTATTACATATCCAAATTTATCATCAGATTGTACTTTTATAGAACCATCGAGCTGATTTACGACTAGTGCTTCTACAAGTTTTAGACCAAGTGAACTGTCCTTTAAAGAACTAGTATCATACCCCTCGCCGTTGTCTGCTATTCTCAATATATACTCATCTTCAATACTAGCCAAAAACAGATAAATTTCACCTCCATCTTCTCCAAAAGCATGCTTTATTGAATTTGACATGATCTCATTTATAACAAGACCAACATATACAGCTTGCCTTAAAGGAAGTGTTGCAATTACATCTATATTGATTTCAATATTATTTTGCATAAAACCACTCTCCATCTCTTCACAAAGCTCACCTATGTACACATTCATATCTACATTAGAGATATCATCATTATCGCAAAGTATCTCATGTGTTTTTGCTATAGATTTTATACGATTTTGTAGTTTCTCAAACTCTTTATTTAAATTTTCATCTTTTAGTTCATATTGTTGCAGTCTACTTATAGAGAGTATAAGCTGAAGATTATTTTTAACTCTATGATGTAACTCTCGCAAAAGAACCGTCTTTTCTTCCACTACTTTTTGTAACTCTTGCGTTTTTTGAGTGACCTCTTTTTGGATAATATTTTGCCTGTTTTGCATCTCTAAAATTAGTTGATTGCTTATGTTCTCTTTTTGTTTTACCTCATTTATATAGTTTAAAGAGGTCAAGATAGAATATAAAACAAAACTAGACACTATGGGAAAAAGTATGTTGAGTATAAGCCCAAAATTTACAAATAACATAAATGAACAGATATAGAAACTACTTATCAATAAAATTGAGAATAGAGTATTTTTTATTGCCCCATACATAGAAAAGCTTACCAATAACATCAAAAGAGTAAAAAGTAGACCTATATCTACAAACTCTATCCAACTTGGCTTTGATAGAAAACTACTATTGATGATATTATCTATCGCATTAGCATGAATCTCAACTCCTGCAAAAGTGCTGTCAAAGGGTGTGGCACGCAAGTCATAAAAACGACTTGTACTAGCTCCTATAAGAACTATTTTGTTTTCAATATTCTTGATATTAAAATTGTTATTATAGATTGTATCTGCTGATATATACTTATATGAGTTTGATGTACCTTTAAAGTCAATCATCATTCGTCCAAATCTGTCAGTAGGAATGGCATAGTTGCCTAATAAGATTGAACTTATACCTGCACTTGAATAATCTATAGTAATCGTTCTTTTTTTCCAAAGTGTACGTACGACTTCTAGTGACAACGATGGATATATAACATCTTTATACTTTATAAGTAATGGTACACTTCTAATCACTCCATCCTCATCTGAAATCATATTAAAAAAACCACTTGAAATCGCACTTTCTTGAAGTAAAGAAATATTTGATATCATACCTTTTGCCTTAGGAAGGTACTCTTGTTTTTTATATCCTTTCTGAATGATAACAGAAGATATATTTGGAACTTTTCCTTTTATATTGTTTGAGCTAAAATCAAAAATATATCCACTTATCAAATGGGACTTTTTAAATGACTTTGACAAAATTTCATCATAATCTTTTACATTTTGTGCATCTAATCCCAAAGTTTCCAAAACAACTTTAGGAGAGTTTCTATCTGGCTCGGGAAAAGTCATATCTAAACCAATAATAGATACTTTTGCTTTGGTCAAATTATCTATTATTTGTGCAAGTTTTTCTCTAGAAAAACCTTTCATTGAGCTCAAGCTTTTTTCATCTATATCTACAATCACTATCTTTGAACTGGGCTCTTGAATGCCTCTAAGTGAAAAGAAAATATCTGTAAATTTGTTATTAATATTTTCCAAAAATTGAAAGTTTTGGGTGTACATGCAAGAGGAAACCACCCATATTAACAAAGATATTATGACCTTTGTTTTTTTCATTATTTATGCTTTATACTTAAAACTTTACTCTCTTTTATATTTCCCGCTTTATCGTAAACTTTTAGCATGTAAAAATA
>CAZHBU010000114.1:0-2291 GCA_964530865.1 uncultured Sulfurospirillum sp. | reverse complement strand
CATCGCATACTCTTCAAGTTCTAGTGGAGCATGAGCAAAGTTACCCATAGCACCACTGATTTGACCAACGCAGATAATCTCCATAGTCTCTTCTAAGTTCTTTAGGTGTCTAGCCATCTCATCATACCAAACTGCAAGAGTCAGACCAAATGTTATAGGTTCACCATGGATTCCGTGGCTACGTCCAACCATAAGAGTCATTTTGTGCTCTAATGCTCTTTTCTTGATAGATTCCATAAGCATCTTTGCATCGTTTATAATTATTTTAAGTGAATTTTTCATCTGTAAGGCTACGCCAGTATCGACTGCATCTGAACTTGTCATGCCATAGTGAAACCATCTTGACTCATCGCCAAGACTTTCACTTACGCTTGTAGTAAAAGCGATAAGGTCATGTCTAGTTACAGCTTCTATCTCTTCGATACGTTCAACTGAAAAAGTTGCATTTTCTACAATCTTCTTACAATCTTCATCTGGAATTAGCCCAATTCTGTTCCAAGCTTTAACTGCTGCTTTTTCTACGTCAAGCCATGCTTGGTATCTTGCCTTTTGTGTCCAATGTTTTGTCATCTCTTCTCTGGCATAACGTTCAACCATTCTTATCACCTTTTGTATCTATTAATTTTATTTTTATGTTAAAATGTCCTTACATGTAAGGGTATTTATTTTATCCAATTGTTAGTTATAACTAGGTTAAAAGGAAATATAATTTGGCTTATGTCACGAAAAAGTTTTTTCAAAAAGAGTTAAAAAAGACATTCAAAGTTTTAATGGATGAGTTGGGAATTTCTATACATGAAGCACAAAAAACTGTAGACAGAAAACGTGTACAAGTAAATGGAGTTTTGCTTGAGTATAAGAGTGGAGAGATACAAGGTGAGATTGAGGTTGTAATTTTTAAGCCAAATCCAGTTGGACTAAAACCAGTTTTTGAAACAGAAGATTTTGCAGTATTTGAAAAACCAAGTGGGCTTTTAGTTCACCCAAGAAAACGTGAAGAGGTTCAAACTCTAAATGATGATATAAAATACCTCTTTGGAAAAGATGCAAATGCAGTTCACAGAATTGACAAAGGTACAAGTGGACTTATAGTTATAAGTAAAAATAAAAAAAGTGAAGTAGAGTTAAAGCAACTCTTTGAAAATAAAAAAGTTTACAAAGAGTATACAGCTTTAGTTGATGGCAAAGTTGAAAATGATTTAGAGATAGAAGAGAGACTTTTAGTAGACTTACCGAGTTCAAAGATACGTATCAAAGTTCATATTCACGAAGATGGAAAAGACTCTTTTACAACAATAGAACCGATAGAATATGATAAAAAAAACAATGTAACTTTGGTAAAAGCTATTCCGAAAACAGGAAGACAACATCAAATCAGAGCTCATTTGTTTCACGTGGAACATTCTATAATTGGAGATACGCTTTACGGACTGAATGAAGATTTAGCTGAAGAGTATCTTGATGGTATTATGAGTTATGAGAGAAGTTATGAGCTTACACGTTCTAAAAGGCTGCTTCTTCATGCAAGTAGAATCTCATTTACCTATAAAGGAGTCGAGTATGATATACTCTCTGAATTAGATATTAAAAAGGAGTTTTATGAAAATTGTCAATTTTAATGGAAGAGAGATTACACCAAGTAAGATAATTTGCATTGGAAGAAACTATGTTGAACATATAGAGGAGTTAGGAAATGAAATCCCCTCCTCTATGGTAATTTTTATGAAACCAAACTCTTCTATAAGCTCTAAACTTCTTACATGTAGAGATGAGCCTATTCACTACGAAGGAGAGATATCTTTTTTGATATTAGATGATAAAATTAGCGGAGTTGGATTTGGACTTGATTTAACAAAAAGAGGACTACAGAGCAAACTTAAAGAAAAAAGTTTACCTTGGGAGAGAGCAAAGGCATTTGATGGTGCTTCTGTTTTTAGTGACTTTGTGAAGTTTAGTGGGGACACTAAATCTTTACATGTAAAGCTTTTTATAAACGGTGAAATCATTCAAGATGGCTCGGTTACTCATATGCTTTATAAGCCTGAAGAGATGTTAAGAGAGATAGAGAGTTTTTCTAGTTTTGAAGATGGAGATATAGTTATGAGTGGAACTCCTAAAGGGGTTGGGGTTGTAAATAAGGGAGATTTATTTTTGGGGCAGATTTTTTGTGGTGATAAACTTTTAGTTGAGAAGAAGTGGGTGGCTGTTTAGGTTATCCTTTCTTTTTTTTCTCCGCAAAAAAAAGAAACAAAAAAAGCTCGTCATCGGTTTAAAATGCTTAACGTAAATTT
>CAZHBU010000113.1:0-2298 GCA_964530865.1 uncultured Sulfurospirillum sp. | reverse complement strand
GAGATAAATCTAAAACTAAAAGAGTATGGTAAAATAGACTTAATGTTGATGCTTTTTGAGGATATTCACCTCAATATCTCTGTTTTTGCAGAGAAAAAAGAGTTTTTGGAATTGGTTCAAGAAAATCTTCCAGCACTAAAACAGGGCATAAACAAGCTTGGACTTATACCTTCAACAGTTCAACTTAAAAAAAGAGAACTTAAAGATGAGAATGAGAACTTATCTAACTTTTTAGGAACAGGGTTAAATATAGAAGCATGATAGAAAATATTTTAGAAAAACAGTTTGGATTTAAAAGTTTTAGACCGTTACAACGTGAGAGCATAGAAGCAATAATAGATAAAAAAGATTTACTAACAATCTTGCCAACTGGTGGGGGAAAATCACTATGTTATCAGCTTCCAGCACTATTTTTTAAAGATCAACTTACTATTGTTATCTCTCCTTTGATAGCACTCATAAACGACCAAGTTGTGGCACTAAAGCAAAATGCTATAAGAGCAGATAAGCTAACAAGTGAGTTAAACGGGGAAGAGATAAGTAGGGTCTACAGAGAGCTTCACAACAAAGAGCTTTCACTTCTTTATGTTTCACCTGAACGTGCAAATATGGACAGTTTTAAAGCACTTTTGAATCAACTTGATGTTAGTTTTATAGTCATAGATGAGGCTCACTGTGTGAGTGAGTGGGGACACGAGTTTCGTCCTGATTATCGTAAGCTTCATTTTTTGAAAGAAGAGTTTCCTCACATACCTATTGCTGCTTTTACTGCGACTGCTACAAGTAAGGTAGCTGATGATATTGTAAGTTCATTAAGGCTAAATAATCCAACAAGACTAAAAGGTAGTTTTTTTAGAGACAATCTCATCTTAAATGTGAAAAAAAGAGTGGGAAATGGGCGACCTGAACTTGTTAACTTTTTGAAAAATTATGAGGACGAGAGTGGAATCATCTACACTTTTACTAGAAAAGAGACTCAGGAGATAGCAAAGTTTCTAAATACTCAAGGTATTGAAGCTTTGGCATACCATGCAGGTCTAAAGAGTGAACTAAGAAGAGATACACAAGATAAGTTTATACGAGATGAAGTCAAAATCATAGTTGCAACCATAGCTTTTGGTATGGGCATAGACAAATCAAACGTGCGGTTTGTAGTGCATATGGATTTGCCAAAGAGTATGGAGAGTTACTATCAAGAGATAGGACGGGCAGGGCGTGATGGGCTTAAAAGTGAGTGTCTTCTGCTGTACTCCATGGGTGATGTGGTTAAAAAGAGTGAGTTGATGAACTCTATAGAAGATGAGCGGTATAAAAACTTTGCAAAAAATAAGATAGAAGAACTTTACACTTATGCAAATTCACGAGAGTGTAGACATAAAGCGGTTGTATCTTACTTTGAAGAGAGTTTGGGTGAGTGTGAAAGCTTGTGTGATAACTGCCAAAAAGAGGATGTTGAAGAGATTGACATTACCAAAGAGGCTAGGATGCTTCTTTCTGCGATTTATAGAACAGGTCAGAACTTTGGCAAAGCTCATATAGTGGATATTCTCAGAGGTAGTAAAAATACAAAAGTACTTGATAATAGACATGAGAAATTAAGTGTTTATGGAATAGGCTTTGAAATAAGTAAAGCGAGTTGGGGTCTAATAATAGACAAACTTTTTGAAGTAAAAGCACTAAGACGTGGAGAGTTTAGACAGCTTATATTGACTGAATTTGGAGCAGATGTTCTAAAAGGGAAATTTGAGGTAAGTGCTGAAGAAGAGATTTTTCAAAAAAGAGATAAAAAAGTATCATTGGCTAAAAAAGAGACCAGTTTTGAGCATAAAGATGAGCATTTTGAGACTCTTAGGGAACTAAGAAAAAGTATCGCAGATGAAGCTGGTGTACCACCGTATATAGTCTTTTCAGATAAGACTTTAAAAGAGATGGCAGGTGCTTTACCTCAAGATGAGGAGAGTTTTTTAGATATAAATGGAGTTGGTCAAGTCAAGCTAGAGCGATATGGTAAGCAGTTTTTAGAACAAATAAGAAGTATGGTATGAAAAAAGCAGTTGCTTTACGATATAACACACAAAAAGAGAATGCACCTAAGGTAGTTGGCAAAGGTCAAGGGCTTATGGCTGAGCGTATAATAAAGATAGCTGAAGAAAATCAGCTACCCATAAAAAAAGACGAGGATTTAGTAGAGCTTCTTACAAAGATAGACATAGATAAAGAGATACCAAATAATCTATACAAAGCTGTTGCAGAAGTTTTTAGCTTTATTTATAACGTTACAAATAAAACAAAGTCTTA
>CAZHBU010000112.1:0-2333 GCA_964530865.1 uncultured Sulfurospirillum sp. | reverse complement strand
ACATAAACCCTCTGCCAACAAGTCGCTATTTGAACTTAGATAAACTAAAAGTCTTAATAGAACACTACAAAGGGCATGAAGTAGCTCTACATGTAAACAAATCTGCACTAGCACTTTTTTATGCATCTCAAGAAAATCTAAAAGAGTTTGTAACAAGGGGAGTACTAACTCCTGAGCATATTATAAGAACAAAAAGAGTTCCTATGGTCATAGAAGATGATATGGAAGAAGCTATATACGATTTTATGGGAGAGTATAAAAACTATTTTGCAGAGTTTAGCAAAGATGAAATATGTCTAAATGTAGCACCAAACTACGCAGTTATCAAAGACTTTGGTGTTGTGACTTTTGGTAAAAATGAAAAAGAAGCAAGTATTTTAAATGACATTGTAGAACACACGATGTTAGCAATTTTAAGAGCAGACAAACTTGGAGGTTATCAAGGAATCAGTTTGAAAAACTGTTTTGAGATGGAGTATTGGGAGTTGGAACAGGCGAAATTGAGGAAATAAAAGCTTAGAAATGAGTATGAGCATGCTAATTCTTATGAAATAAAAGTGTTTTGCAATCTAAACTCCCAATTGTACTTCAATTTTTTCTTTAATAAACTCCATAAATGGGTTAATATTGTCATGATTGCTAGCTTGTTCTAATACTTTCATGTATCTTTGCCTTTCCTCTTTCTTAATAATTATCCAAGGAAGTCCGTATGATACCAATATGCTATTCATTATAAATCTTGATATTCTTCCATTTCCATCTATGTAAGGGTGAATAAATCCAAAAATAAAGTGTCCTAAAATAACTTTTGATAAAATGCTTTCATCATTTCCAATAAGTTCAAAATACTTTTCCATAGAATCAAGCACAGCTTCTTTTGGAGGTGGGACGTGCTCGGAACCTCTTAGGTAAATAGCAGAGTTTCTATAGCCTATTAAATCACTTGCTTTTAAGATATTTGCTTGCACGCTTGGTAAAAATAGTTTTTTGTAGAGTTTATCTTGTAAGCTAGCCATATTTTTTTCGATTTTTTGATTGGATTTAATGAACTCTAATATGTTCGATTTTAATTCTTCAAATGCCTCATAGTATCCTTTTGCAGCAAGAGCATCACGGGTCTCTTTATCTTCTTCATTTTGCACTGGATCCCAATTGCCATGTTTGATTTTTTCTATAAGTTCTGTTGTAACTTTGTACCCCTCTATAGATAAAGAATGATAAGCATCTTGTGTATATTTTTCTTCCAATTCGGATAGTAAAGTTTTGATATCTATCTTTGTTGACTTCGCAGTGTTATCTGATTTACTAATTTCAATAGAATATTTATGCCACAATTCTTCAACTCGTGAAGCATAAGGACTTCTTAGTAGTTGAGTATCACCAAATATAGGTTTTATAGTATGAAAGGGATTAAAAGAAGTAATTTTAATTCCTATTAATGAAGTGTAGGTTTCACGAATGTTCTTTGCGTCACCATCTCTTCCTAAATAAGCATAAGCTCCAGATAATCTTGCAGCAGAAGTGTCCATCCTTTTTAGACTAATAAGTGAGTTAATTATTGTCGATACATCACGAATTGATTTTAATGCTATTTCCATTTCTAAGGGATTTGTTATAAAGCTATTAGTATCACTTTTACATAGTATATCCTCTATTTTAAAGATATTGACATCTCTTTTTTTATCCATATTTTTAGGAAAATTATTTTTATCTTGATATGCAAATAAACTCATATTATTTGGAAGCTCAGTAATAGTTGATGATGCACCTTTTTTTATTATTATAGTTAATTGTTTTGGAATGGAATTTTTTTCGGTGTGTAGCATTAATGAGCTATGCAAATTTAAACAGTATCCATTTTTTCCAAATCTATCATTTAAGTATTTTGAAAAGAATAACCAAGCATTTATATACCACACAGTTGTGTCACCTGAACGTGTACTTGGGTCTTGTATGCAATACCATCCTTTGATTATTGAAAAAAGGTAGCCATTTTTTTTTAGGATAGTTATGCTTTTACTATCAAGTTTTTGCGATTTAAATACATTGCCTTCTTTGTCTTGTAGTTTTTTTAAAGAAGTGAGTGCTTTTGCAAGAATTTTGTTAATCATGACTAGATTCCTTTCCCTTATATATACATGGTTTTGCTAAATATATTTACATGGTTATATTGTATCATATTTACATTGTTTTATTTGACAATAACGCAAAAAATCTAAAAGAGTTTGTAACAAGAGGTGTGCTAAATCCTGAGCATATTATAAGAACAAAAAGAGTTCCTATGGTCATAGAAGGTGATATGGAAGAGGCAATATACGATTTTATGGGTGAGT
>CAZHBU010000111.1:0-2603 GCA_964530865.1 uncultured Sulfurospirillum sp. | reverse complement strand
GTTGTTGTTCCGCTTGGAACACTCTCAGCAAGTATAAGATAGTCACTACTTAACTCATACTCATTTGCAAATTTCTTCCCTAGTTCAAACACTTCTTTAGCATCTATGCCTGCACCCTCTTCTATGCTTTCACTCATCTTTAGTCCAAACTCATAGCTCTTAAAATAGTCAAGTTTTGGTGAAGTATGAACTCCCAAATCAAAAATCTGCATCTCTTTAAATGGCTTTAAAAGATGAACAGCTCGTGTCATAAGTGCAGGAGTAGGAACACCTTTTGGAGTCTCTGCGATGCTTTCTAAACTTCTAACTTCGCCACTACATATAAACTCACCATCAAGAGTAGGAGTCAAGTGTATGAGTCCAGGGATTCCTGCTTGAGTTAAACCCTCTATGTTACAAGTTTTTGTTGTTGTTATACTTAGTGCAAATGTTGCACTCTTGCCTCTTAAATTCTCTATAAAATCTATATTTCCAGTTATTTTTTTTATCATAATCTCTCCATCAAATCTTCATAATCTCGTCCAACTTTTGCCCTACTTGCACTGTAATAAACTAAAGCGTATTTTATATATTCGTTTAGTTCATTTACCTCTACATGTAGACCATAAGTCTTTAATAAATCCTCTTTTTGTTGCGTATTTAAATCAAAAGAGAAACTCACTACAGCCAACTCAAAAAGCGGGTCACCTTCGCAAGAATCTATAAAATCAAATACTCCACCAAGTCTGTTCTCGTCAAATACGACATTGTCCCAAAAAAGATCACCGTGAATTACGCACTCCTTTGTTGGCTCAATGCTTAACGAATTAAAGACTTCTATCAAGCGTTTGTCTTTTGAACATAAAACAAGCTCTTCTACTCTTTGTTTGGCAAAAAGTTGAGGGTTATTTGATTTTAATTTTAGTTTATGAAACTCTCTTAAAAACTTAGCTAACTCTTTTAGCTGAGTCTCATTTAGTTTTTTTATGCTTTTACCTTCAAGTTTCGTGTACTTTAGAGCTAGTTTTTCTCTACATGTAAAGATTTCACCAAGAACTCTAGGAACTCTTAAATGCTTTAACTCATTTAA
Source organism: uncultured Sulfurospirillum sp. (assembly GCA_964530865.1). GTDB lineage: Bacteria > Campylobacterota > Campylobacteria > Campylobacterales > Sulfurospirillaceae > Sulfurospirillum_A. The sequence continues at coordinate 1,534 of CAZHBU010000111.1, read as the reverse complement.
GAGTTTTATCTCTTGTTTTATCTGTTTTCTTGAAGCTCTATTGAAAAGCTTTAAAACTGTTCCATCTTCACACAAATATACCTCATCAGTATGTCCAAACTCAAACGGTATCATCTAAAAAAATCTATAAACAGAGTCATATACCTCTCAACCTTGTTCTTTTTCACCTCTTCTATGCTCTCATCTTTGAAGTTTAAATTCTCAAATGTATAAAAACTTCCCTCTTCTTTTATGATTGATGTATCCATGCCGATTTTTGGTCGCATGTAGATTTTAGTTTTTGGCACATCATAGCCCAAAAGTGGAACTATCTCCAAAGCACTATCACCAACACAAAGAGGCTTTTTTACCTTTGCAGAAGCTTGAGAAAACGATGTCACCCCAGCAACAACTTCACTATTTTCATACAACTCTTTGTCTTGCTCTTTTATAAGGTCTAGCAAGTAGTAAACGCTACTGTATATCGCACTATCACCAAGGGTTACAAAACAGACACTTTTTGAGCTTTTAAAACACTCTTGTATCTTGTCAACTTGACTTTGCCAATCCTCTTTTTTAAACTGCATTGGAGCGAAAAGGGGCACTATAGTCTTGGGAAATCCAAACTCATCCATAAGCTTTTTGACAATTTTATATGTCATAGACTTTTCGAAACTACCTTCACTTTTTGTGGGAACACAAACCGTATCACACTCTTTTAAAACCCTAAGAGCCTTTAAGGTCACTAGCTCAAAATCACCAGGTCCTAGTGAAACCATGTAGAGTTTTTTCAAAGTGCATATCCTGATTTTGTAAAAGCCTCTTTTATGTTTTCCAAAATGGTGTTTTGTATATTTTCTATGCTTAGAAGATTGAAGCTTTCTTGCTCTTTTAATGAAGCAATAGATGATTCAAATTCGCTCGCAAGGTCGTCTTTAATCTCAAACATATCTTTTTCATAGTGATTTCCACTTACTAAAAGCATAGGTATGACTTGCACTTTTTTAAAACCTGCTTTTTTTATGTTTTCTTTTATGACATCTTTTACATCACTATAGGCAAACGCACCTTCAAGTGAAAATGCAAAGTTTCGCTTGTCTAAAAACTCCAAATATTTTGCACAGTAGTTTATGGATTCTATGCCTAAAGTATCAAGTTTAGGAGTTCCATGAATGACAAATAAATTTGCAGTCTCATCTTTTGAAATCTCTACATGTAGAGACTTTAAAAACTCACTTGTCTGTTTGGTTTTGGTCAAAATAGCATCAGTGTAGTTGATATTTGCTAAAGAAAAACTAGAAAAGCCATCTACGATTTTTTTCATAAACTCATGCTCATCAGTTGGGAAAAGGTTTATGGAGCTTACAACTACGTGTTTATAGCCCAGCATATCAACATCTGCTAAAACTTGAGCTAAGTTTTTAAACTGTTCATCATTTTTTGCAAGATGCTTTAAAACCATACGTGAACTAAAAGAGAGAAAAATATCACAAGAGGGAAACTCTTTTTTAACTAACTCTTTTAAGTCTAAATACCTCTGTTGTTCTATAATTGA
>CAZHBU010000110.1:0-2715 GCA_964530865.1 uncultured Sulfurospirillum sp. | reverse complement strand
TTGTACTCAACTCTAATGTTTTTTGCTCAGCAAGTTTGCTTTTACCTGAGTTTTGACCACCAAATAAAAGAATTTTTTTCATCTTAAAAAGCTTTTAAAATTTTGTGTATTTAAATACTCTACTAATTCAAATATAGTTGTCAAAGGATTACAATCACAATGCTCTTTTAATTTACCATTATGTTTATGCATCTCAACTAAACTTTTTGCATTTTTTATAGCCTCTTTTTGAAAACTTCTAATATATCTATATATATCTCTTGAAGATTTTGTATACTCTATAGAAAATCTATCCTCAAATATCTTTTTCAATTTACTATTTAGCTCTTTTCGGCTTGTCCATTTTGTTAACTGTTCAAAATGTAAAAGTACCCACAGTTCATAAGATTCATTTGAAAAAGCAACACAAATCCCTTTTGAATCTGCGCTTTGAAATACTGAGTTTATTTCATCTTTAGAATAAGAATCTTTGTCAATAACTATCCACTCTTTTTCAAATCTCTCTTTTTTGTTGTTGTCTTTATGTTTTTCAAGTGCTTCTAATACTTTTTTAGGATTAGTTCCAATATGTTGAGCAAATACAACACTACCTTTTAATCCTTTATCTTTTAAAAGCTCTTCAAAATAGTATTTGGATGATTTAGTATCTTCTAATGCTATAAGAACTGATTTTTTTTCTACTCTTTTTCTTTTTGTAGTTCTCTCTTTTGTTTTTTTATGAAAATCATCACTTCCCATTACAAATCTCCAAAATCCAAAGAGCTTATGCTTGGTACTCCTCCAAACTTTCCATCAAGATAGTTCTTTTCTAAAACTAGATCATCTCTTGTTTTTCCTTTTCCATACTCTACTAAAGAGTAAAGCTCACTAGCACCAAACATATCTTTTTGTAAAAACCAAATTTGATCTCTTCTAAAGAGCTTTTGATTCAAAAGGTTTGTATCATGAGTTGAAAAAATAAGCTGAGCATTGTTGGGATTCATCTCTTTAGAGTTAAATAGCTTAATTATCGCATTTATAAGCTCTGTATGTAGACTATTGTCTAGTTCATCAACAATTAAAATTGAGCCTCTTTGAAGAGTATCTAAAATAGGTCCACTAAGAGCTAAAAGTTTTTTAGTCCCATCTGATTCAAAATCTAACTCAAAAGACTTTAAACTATCAAAAGAGTTATCCTTGTCATACTGAATATGCATTGTTTCTATAGAAGCAAGTCCATTCTCTTTTATATTTTCAATAATTTCTTTAGGGAGTGGGTTTAGTTTGTCTTCATCTAAATTGAGCTCGTCATATCTAAGTTTTTTACTCTTTATATTTTGAATCCCAACATCTGCACTTTTAATAAAATTAACAATTTTTTCTCTAAAATTCTCATTTTCTAGTTGGTTAAAACTAAAACCAATAAATTCCTCACTTTTTATACTTGAAAGTACATTAAAAGTGTTGAACCATTTTAAAATTTTATTTGAAATTTCACCATTAAACTGTGCAACAACCGATAAAAAAAGTGCATTATCTCTCGTTTTTTCAACAAGATGTTTTCCTTCTTTAAAACTAGAACTAAATACAGTATGTTCAGCTGTTCTTTCAAATATTCGAACCTCTTTTGACCTAACCAGTAGTTTCTTTTGAAACAACCACTCTTCTAAAATAGTAGCATCCATTGCAATCTCAAATCCATATCTATACAACACTTCATCAATCACAAATTCTACTTCAAAAATTGTAGGTTTTTTTTCTGTCTCTATATTGAGTAAAAATGGTTTTGCTTTATATTTTTTTGCTTTTTCTATATCCGTAGAGCTCTTAACAATCTTTTGCATATCTCTCATGGCATGAAGCAAACTACTTTTTCCACTTGCATTTGCTCCATAAACAACAGCTGATTTTAAAAGCGATATATTGGCAATATCAAAACTATTTGACTCTTGTAGATTTTTAAGTTTAGTTGCTTTCATAGAAAATTCCGTAAAATCTTTAAACGATTTATAGTTCTCTACTCTAAAATTCACTAACATAATATCTCCTTGTATAGACATAATATACCACTTTTTATATTACATAACTATAAAATTCGTGATTTAATCACATTTTTGATAGTTTATTGTAAAAAATTCTCTACTTCTCTTGTAATCTGCTCTTTACCAAGACCATTTAAAAGTCCGTAAACCAAACAAGCTCCTGCTCCTACTCCCTCTTTTGCTTCACCTTGGTCATAAAGTTTTAAAGCGGGATGCTCTGACGCACTAAAATCGAAATCTTCATAAAAAGCATTGACACTAAAATCACACATTTCTAATAGTGATTTTATGTCTGAAGTCTCATCTTCTCCTACCCATTTGGTGGTACATAATCCTAAGTTTTTTGTATCTATGTTTGCATTAAGTCTGTTTGCTATGAGTAGAACTCCTGCCATCTGTGTTCCCCCTGCTAGGACTAGTGGCATACCTCTTTCGCAAGCTCCCAGTACAAACCCAGCATTGAAAATCAGCATATTGTCGCTTACTTTTGAGAGTTTTGCGAAGTCATCATCGTTCTGATTTATATTTTTAAGTGCATTATCTATCACTTTTTGTTTTATGGTGGTTGGCTTTGCTTTGAAACTACTGCTAAATTTTCCCTCGCACTCATAACCAAGTGCAAGAGCCGAACAAAGAGCTGTTGTTGTTCCGCTTGGAACACTCTCAGCAAGTATAAGATAGTCACTACTTAACT
>CAZHBU010000109.1:0-2720 GCA_964530865.1 uncultured Sulfurospirillum sp. | reverse complement strand
AATGGAATTTTTCCTGCTTCTCTTATAGTATGAATAACTGAAAAAAAATGTAATTGCAGTCCACTCCCAACTGATTCAATAGTGTCAGTAAAAACATACCCTTTCAGCTGCCCCCAAATGGGTGCAACCCCACCAGTAAAAAGAAATAGTGCAAAAGCAATTCCTAAAGCTTTGTACATGTAAAGCTCAAAATCATCTCTTTTTTTATAGAGCATATATATACTAATAACCGATACAAATCTAACAACTCCATCAAGACCCATCATTGCTACAAGCATAATAATAAGTAACTTATACATGTAACTATTTTTTCGCTCAAACACAAAAGTATAAAGTAAAATTAGTCCAAAAAATGCAAACTCTAATGAGTAACTTTGTGGGTACCAAGCTCTGTAAGCTATAATTTCTAGAGCAGTAAAAATAAGATATTTATCATCTTGTGTTCTAAATGCTAAAATGAGTGACCACAGAAGAAACATAGGGAAAACAATATTTAGCATATCTGTGTCAAAATAGCCTATCATTGTGCGATTATAGTAACTCCAAGCAATGCTAGCCAAAAGTGCAGCAACTAGCCCGACTTCTAGTCTTTTTAAGCTTTGAGCTATCAAGATCATAGGAATAACTACTAATGAACTTAAAAAAACAGGAAGATAAAGTATAACCGTTTCAAAAGAAAATGGCAGTATAAAAGCAAAAAATGCTGGTAACTGTGACCCAGCCTCTTTAACTGGGGACAATGCAAACTCTTTAAAATCCCAATTTAAAATATCACGCGCACCCTCTGCCCAAAAGTAACCATCATTTGTATTGATCATAAACTGGTCATTCCATATGAAGTTTTCTTGACCATGAAATTGATAAACCCAAATTAAACGCACTAGTACACTAAATACAAATGCTAAAACTATGTATATAGCAACTTTTCTATTTTCTATTTTTCCCATTTAAACTCTCATTTTATTAAAATAACAATGCCCAATATGGCAAAGTTTATAAAGATAGATAATACCACAACTCTGCTGTGACTCCAACCAATTTGTGTCAATCTTTGATATATGTGTTCTTTATGGGCTTGGCTTAACTTCTCTCTTTTTCTCAGTCTATTTAAAAGCGTAAAAGTAGCATCTATCCAAAAAAGAGAAAACAGAGCTATCCATACCCAAAAATCTATAGTATTTTGATTGCCATAATAGAGTGTAAATATAGCTACATTGTAACCTAGTAACGTACTTCCAACGTCCCCCATAAATATCTTTGCATTTCCAAAGTTCCAAAACAAAAAACCCAAACTTGCAACTGCTAATACCACAAAGTGATCGCCACTAAACAACATAAACCCAGCAAAACAAAGAAATACAATTTCACTTCCTGCGTACCCATTGATGCCATCTAAAAAATTATATAGGTTTATGAACCACACTATGAGTAAAAAAGCAAATACATTAAGCAATATTTGATTTTCTACATGTAGACCAAACAGACTCAACTCTGTAAAACCTCCAAGAAAGTACAAACCACACAAAGCAACCAAAGCTTGAGTAAGAAGTCTAATCTTAGGAGATAAATCATACAAGTCATCAAAAAAGCTAACAAAAGAGATGATAACACCTACTACAAGAGCATAAAAAAGTGAGGTATCTATCTGTGAAGTGAGATGAAGATAAAAAAGACCAATAAACCAAGTAAAAGCCAAACCTATGCCACCGCCATTAGGAGTAGGTACTGTGTGAGAACTTCGCTCATTTACCTCTTCTAAAAGTGCGTGTTTTATGTAGTAGTTTTTTATGAAGTATGTAAGTGAAAAAGATAAAATTAGTAATGCTAAATAAATCATATCTTTTTATTACTACATCCAATTTTAGTACAAAATATTTTAAAAATCTCTTCTTGCTTTTCCTTATTTATTGTAGCTATGTATTTGAACAATATAGAATTATGCAACGTAAAATTTTTAGGTACTACTATCAATGAGTCTTTTTTTAAACTACCCTCTTTTAAATCACTATTATAAATAACAATATTACTATCTTTGTATTGTGTTGTTAACTGCAAACATATGCAATCATCATCCAAAGTTTTTATGATTAACACAGGTCTAATTTTATATTGGCTTAAATCTGTAAAGTATATCTTTGCAAGATAAATTTTTCCTACCATTTAGAATAGTCTTCGTCATCTTCTACAAAACTTTGAGAATGCAACCCTACTTTGCCTATGTTCTCTAGCTCTTTTTTATGCCAAACCATATGATCGTATGATTGTATTTTTTTTAAAGTATCATACTCATCAAAAGGAATAACAACAACATTTTCTCTTCCTTTTCTATGAATGATAACTTCATCATTATCTAAATACACACTATCAAATATCGCTTTAAAATTGTTTCTTGCTTCTGTCATACTTACTACTTGCATAAAACTTCCTTACATTTTAACGTACAGTATTATACCATAATTTAAAATTCATCATTCAACATTAACCCCACTCCCTCTTCCATGCTATAAGGGTTTCTCAAGTCTAAAATCTCTTTTGTTTTAGTGTTATCTACCTCTAAACTTTCATACAGTCTTTTCTGAAAAGATGGTTTAATGATTTTTAGTAACATTTCAAAAAATGGTATTTTAATTAAACAAACTTTTCTATCTAATTTTTTGGCTATTAATTCTACTAAAGCCGTAGTAGAAAGTGATTCATTATCACAAGCTAAAAATATACCA
>CAZHBU010000108.1:0-2731 GCA_964530865.1 uncultured Sulfurospirillum sp. | reverse complement strand
TGATTTAGCAGAGGAATACAAGAAGAGTTCTCGATGGGTTCAGAAGCAAATATTTGATTATGAACCAGATATAAAACATCATAATCCTAGAGCAATAGTTCTTGTATGTGATGCTACTTTTTATGGTAAACGCAAAGAGCGTGAAGCCTGCCTGTAAATTTCACTCCCATGTTTCCATCCGTTTCACTCTAGTGTTTCCACCTATTTCATAAACATGTTTCCAGTCATTTCACTTTTATGTTTCCACTTTTGGATAACTTTGTGAAATACTTTTGGAATTTTGCTTGGCGAATTGAAACAGACTAATTTAGATACCCTTGCCCCATCATAAATATGGAGCAAAAATGGAGAAGATTAGTATGTTAAAAATAAAAGAGGTGTTTCGTTTAAAGTACGAATCCAAACTATCCGCTCGTAAAATATCGCGAGCCTTGAATATAAGCCATAGCATCGTTAATCGATATATTAAACGCTTTGAATCTGTAGATACGGCTTATGATGAGTTGATAAAACTAAGTGATAAAGAGATTGTTAATAAACTATTTGACCTAGAGTCTAAACCAAGCAAATACCCAGTACCTAATTGGAGTAAAATTCATAAAGAACTTCGAAATAAAATCGTAACTTTAGAACTACTTCATGAAGAGTATAGGAATAGTTATCCTGATGGACACTACGGGTATACTTGGTTCTGCAACAACTATAAGACTTACTCTAACAAACTATCCCCATCCATGAGACAAATTCACAAAGCTGGAGAAAAAGTATTTATAGATTTTAGTGGAGTAAGAGTTCCTATTGCAGATCCTCTTACAGGCGAAGTAAAATATGCAGAAATATTTGTAGCTACACTAGGTGCATCAGGGTACCCATTTGTCATAGCTGTTCCCTCCCAAAAAAAAGCTGATTTCATTTACGCGCACAACGAAATGTTTAAAGCATTTGGTGGAGTACCTGAACTACTCGTGCCTGATAATCTAAAAAGTGCTGTTACTAAGGCACATCGTTATGAGCCTGATTTAAATGCAGATTATGTAAAACTCTCAGAGCATTTTAAGACAGCTATTATGCCAGCACGAGGCTATAAGCCTCAAGATAAAAGCTTAGTAGAAAACGGTGTAAAACTAATGCAACGATGGTTACTTGCAAGATTTCGTCATACAACTTTTTACACCATTGCCCAACTTAATGCAAAAATCAAGGAGTTGATGCCACTCTATCGCAATAAAATAATGAAGCGTCTTGGAGTAAGCAGACAAGAATTATTTGACACCATAGATAAACCAGCACTTAAAGCACTTCCTACAACAGAGTATGAATACAAAGAACTTAAGCTATTAAAAGTGAGTATAGATTATCATATTCAACTTGACCATGCGCTTTATAGCGTACCGTACCAACTTATTCATAAAAAAGTTGAAGTATGGTTTAGTACTAAGATGGTTTCTATTTACTTTGAGGGCAAAGAAGTAGCAACACACCCAAGACTTTATAAACGAGGTGGATACTCAACTCAAAAAGTTCATATGAGTTCAGCACATCAAAAATATCTTGAATGGTCTCCTGGAAGAATTATGAACTGGGGATTAACTATTGGTAAGCATACCTCTAAATTATTACAAACTATCATGGATAGAAAGCCACATCCTGAAATGGGATACCGTTCTTGTTTAGGCGTAATGCGTGCATTTGAAAAGCAAAAAGATAAGGGAATGAGTGAAGAACAACTTGATGAGATTGCGTCTTTCGCACTTCGTTATCAGAGGTTTCGTCTCAAACAGATTACAGAGCTACTAAAAACACCTCCAAAAGAGCAAGAAGATGATACAGCAGTATCATTACTATCAAATCATGAGAATGTTCGTGGTAGCGATTACTATCAATAAAAAATACAAAGGATACATATGCAAATAAAAGACTTAACAGATGAGCTAAAACTAGATGCTTTTTATAATACACTTCAAGAGCAACTTACACAAAGTGCTTATAATGAGTTGCCGTTTGAAAAACGTGTACAACTTTTACTTGAAGCTGAAAAAGTTAGTAGAGATGATAAAAAACTACAACGACTTCAAAGACTCGCAAAGCTTCATGAAAAAGCGGCTGCTATGGAAGAGATTGATTTTACTCCTACAAGGGGAATCCATAAATCTACCCTTCTTGAGCTTGCAGGTGGTGGATACATTAAACATCATAGAAATATTATTCTGACGGGTGCAACAGGAACTGGAAAAAGTTACATTGCTCAAGCATTAGCAAATAAAGCTATGACTCAGGGAGAAAGTGCTCTATATTTGAGAATACCAAGACTGATGCAACTACTCTCTTCTGCAAGAGGAGATGATGAGTATTTAAAACTTTTAGCAAGACTCAAAAAAATAAAAGTTCTCATTCTTGATGACTTTGGCGTATCTCCGTTAAAGGCTAGCGAAGCAAGAGACTTACTTGAGATAGTTGAGGATAGAACAAACCTCTCTTCACTCATTATAACTTCCCAGTTACCGATAAAAGAGTGGCATGGGCACTTACACAATCCAACTATAGCTGATGCTATTTTAGACAGAATTATTCATAACTCTTACAAGATAAATTTAGAAGGAGAATCACAAAGAAAGCTTCAAAGCCAAAAGTGATGTTTCCAGTTATGCTACAATTTCGTAAGTCTGTTTCATTCACGAATTAAGTGGAAACATAAAAGTGAAATGGGTGGAAACTTCTAGTGAAATCTACA
>CAZHBU010000107.1:0-2738 GCA_964530865.1 uncultured Sulfurospirillum sp. | reverse complement strand
ACTATAGTTTGAAAGGTATTTTGAGCACCCATATTTACTATTAAGTCGAGCTTTATATAACTGATGATATGGAAGTAATCCCTACTATACAGAGATATATTCCACATATAAAAGTAATTGAGCCAAAGCAGTTATTTGAAAAAATTCAAAATAATCTAGCATTATACTAAACTATTTTGAGGCATAAACCTCATAATGATTAAAGCTACTTTTATCACCTATTTTTATTTTTGTTAGTACTTGCCAGCGACCTGGTTTTACTGCTTCGATTCCATCAAATATAAAAACTCCATCTGTTGCATTTTTAAGTGTAAATTCTTGGTTAAATTCATTGGTATCAGGTCTTGATATTACTAGTTTTATTTGTGCATTTTGAACTATGCTTTGGTCTTTTATATTTTTAATACTCATTTTAAAACTATTACTTTCACCCATTGTGAACTTTATTGTTTTGTATTCTAACGCATAATTTTCTTCAAACAGTTTTTGTTTTGCTCTTATCTCATTTATATTTTCATTTACTTGTTGATATTTCTCTAAGTAAAAACTATCCATCTGGACTGGATTGTCCATCGCAATTTTAACAACCATAGCACATGCAAAAACCATAAAACATAAAACAGTAACTATGGCATGAGGCCAATAGTTTTTCTCTTTTTTGATTATATCAGTCACTTTTTTTTCTCACTTTTCTATAAAAATATTTACCTATTATAATCAATAAAAAACCATATATACCAAATTTCAAGTAGTGATATATATCTCTATTTACATCGCCTAAAGCACCGTCTAAAACAATATTTTGTGATGTTGCTATCTGTTCAACTATATCTGCATAACCGTTTAGAACTGCTACATTATAGTTATCATTGTCTTTTTTTACAGATAAAAGAGGTATGATTGAGCCACTCCAAGGAAAAGGACTTAAAATTCCTTCTTTATCAAATTTGTCATCTAAATCTTTTGAATTAACAATATCAACTTGTTTCTCATCTTTAGCTAATACCAATAAAACATAAGGTTTTTTGAGTGTTAAAGCTACATTTTTAGCATAATCATTGATAGATTTTTTTCCTAGTGAAATAGGAAGCGTTACATAGACACCTATTGATGTTTTTCCGTAAAGCTCATCTCCTAGACTTTCTACTTTTTGAGAAACTTTTTCGTTAATTATATTGTTATCTTCTATAATATATGTTGCATTTGCAACTGTATTTAATGATATGAAAAAAGCGCAGAGTACAATGACTCTACGCTTTAATAAAGTAAATCTACTACTCATATTAACCAATGAATAGGTGATTTGATGTAAGTACTGCCCAAGCAGCTACTGCAGCTAAGATTACGAGACCTAATGTTATAATTTTACCCATCATGCCCTCCTATTTCTTTATCAATTTCGAATTTTCACTATCTATCATTTTGATAGCTTGTGGATTCGTAATTTCATAAGGGTTATCTGCAGCTTTTTGCTGTACATCTATTGCCCATACTGTCAACACTGCTAATATACTTAAAAGAAGTACAGTAGCAATCAACATACCTGTTATCCCATGTAGTCCAAAGACATTTCTATTTGTATTTTCCATAATAGTCCTTATTGAGTCAATGAGTTAACATACTTGCCAACAGCAAGTTTTTGTATATCGGTTAAACGTCCATCATTAAAAGATGGCATAGTACCAATATCGCCTTTTTTACCATGGTTTAGAACATCTACAACAAACTCAGGTTTACCATAGTTAGATATACTAGGTGCACTTCCACCCATGCCCTTACCATCTTCACCATGACAAGCAGCACATGTTGGCCACAAAGCTTCACCTGTTGCTACTAATTCACTGTTTTTACTTTTTCCAGCTTTAGCAATTTTTTCAAAAACATAAGCTGCAACTGCTTTAGCACTTTCAGGATCAAGCATTCCAGCAGGCATTTCGCCTAATGGATAACCCATGCCTTTAGAGCCTTTTGCTATAATATCAACTATGGCAAGTTCTGTTCCCCATTTGCTCATATCGGCTGCTTTCCCATTGATTCCATCACCAATAATACCATGACATGGAGCACATTGTACAAGAAATACACCTTCACCCATACCAAGTAGTGTTTCATCATCTGGATTTGCCCATTTACTCTCAAATTTTGTGTTATAAGCTGCTACTTCTTCATTGTACTCACCTATTTGTGAATATCCATTTAATGGATATCCTATTAAAAAGTACCACAATGCCCATACCATAACACCGATGAAAGATAGTGCCCATCCTATAGGTAATGGGTTTTTATACTCACCAATACCATCCCAGTTTTCATCTGCTAACTCGCCCGTACTTTTGTCCGTCTTCATCTGTTTTATATATTTTCCAACAACAAAAACAGTAATAACGATAATCGCAGCAGCTCCTAAAAGCCCCAACAAGTTTACATTATCATTTAGCCAATTCATTTATTGCTCCTATTTTGTTTCTCTTCGTCTAACGATTCAATATTTTCAACTGGAGAGTCTTCTAAACTATCATTTAGTGCCATATTTGCATACTTTTCATAATCTTTTCCACCTTTTTTCTTTGACGTATAAAGATGATAGATGTATGAGTAAAATACAACCGCTAAAAAAATACTTGCAAAAGTGTATCCATAAGCTTGCAGTTCTCTAATTGTTTCTATTTCCACCGTTTTACCTTTTATTTTAAGCTATTCATGTATGCGATAATCGCAACAATCTCTTTAATCTCACC
>CAZHBU010000106.1:0-2753 GCA_964530865.1 uncultured Sulfurospirillum sp. | reverse complement strand
AAAAACAAAAATGAACTATACAATTACGCAAGCACAACTAGGAACTAGACCTAATGTACAAATACCAAATCCAGAAATTTATGAAGTATTGGGTGAAGTGGGTATGAGAAAACTCATATCTGACCACTATGACATCTTAATTACGACTAGTATAAAAAATCTTTTCCCTCCTACTCCCGAGTTATTAGAAAAAGCAAAACAGCACTCAGCAGATTTTTTTATACAGATTTCTGGTGGTCCAAGCTATTTCAACGTTACTAGAGGAGCACCCCAAATGGCAAGACGTCATGCACCTTTTAAGATTACTATGAAAGCTAGAAAAGTTTGGCTAGAATCGTATATACCAGTTTTAGAAGCACTAGACATGAGTGATGAACTTAAACAATCTTTTTGGAATTATTTAGATATATTTTCTATATGGATGTTAAATTCTACAGAAGATTAAAAGAGGGAATATCCCTCTTTTAATGCATGATTAGATAGTTCTCCATTTTGCAGGTCCAGTTGTGTGGATAGAGACTCCACTACTGTCCACTGCAACAGTTACAGGCATATCTTTTACTTCAAACTCATAAATTGCTTCCATACCAAGCTCTTCAAAAGCAACTATTTTTGACTTTTTGATTGATTGGCTTATGAGGTATGCTGCTCCACCAGTTGCAATGAGGTAGATTGAACCATACTCTTTTATAAGGTCAATCGTAGGCTGTTTTCTCTCGGCTTTTCCAATCATACCAAGTATATTTATCTCCATCATATCTTTTGTAAACTTGTCCATTCTAGTTGAGGTAGTTGGTCCTGCTGGTCCTACTGCTTCATCACGAACTGGGTCAACTGGTCCAACATAGTAGATAAATCTGTTTTCTAAATCAACACCATTTGGAAGAGGTTTATTTGCATTTTTGTACTCTACAATCTTCTTGTGAGCTGCGTCACGAGCTGTTAGTATCTTTCCAGAAAGAAGAAGCGTATCTCCTGATTTAAATTGCGATAGATTCTCTTTAGTCAAATCTTCTATATTTACTTTTTTAATCGTATCCATAGGAAGCTCTAAATCTGGCCATAAGTCTAAGTCTGGTTTTTCAAAAACTGCTGAGCCATTACCATCAAGTGTGAAGTGAATGTGTCTTGTTGCCGCACAGTTTGGTATCATAGCTACTGGCAAAGATGCTGCATGACATGGATAGTCTAAGATTTTTACATCTAAAACAGTAGTAATCCCGCCAAGTCCTTGAGCTCCAATACCTACTTTGTTTATATCTTCATAAAGCTTTAGTCTAAGCTCTTCAAGAGCATTTTTAGCGCCTCTTGCTTTGAGCTCATGAATGTCCACATGCCCCATCAAAGACTCTTTTGCCATAAGCATAGACTTCTCTGGATTTCCACCGATTCCTATACCTAAAATTCCAGGAGGACACCAACCTGCTCCCATATTTCTTACATTTTCCATAACCCAATCATATACACTATCACTTGGATTTAGAACTGCAAACTTAGATTTGTTTTCACTTCCTCCACCCTTTGCAGCAACTTTAATATCTATTTTGTCTGAGTTATCAACACTATAGTGAATAACCGCTGGAGTATTGTCTTTTGTGTTAGTTCTTGCACCTGCTGGATCACTTACTATAGAGTATCTAAGCTTGTTTGAAGGGTCTTGAAAACCTAAAGCAACACCTTCATTTATAACATCTTCTAACTCTTTTGTAAGTTCAAGCTTAGCATTTAATCCTACTTTTATGAAGACATTGACTGAACCTGTATCTTGACAAAGTGGACGATGACCCATTGCACACATCTTTGAATTTATAAGAATTTGTCCTATTGCATTTTTTGCTGCTTCTGATTTCTCAACTTCATAAGCCTCAACCATACCTTCAACAAAATCCTTTGGATGATAATAAGATATATACTGAAGTGCATCAGCTATACTCTGTTTTATATCATCTTCGGTAATTTTTTTCATAAGCTACTCCTGTAAAAATTTTATAAATTATAGCACTATATTTTGATATACTTTATAAAAATAAAAAGGTAAATTATGATTTTAGACTATAAAAACATAGATGATATGGATAGATACAAGATTATGTCCGATACAGTTATACCAAGACCAATCGCATGGATAGTAACTGAAGATGATGGAGTTATAAATGCTGCACCATTTTCATACTTCATTCCAATCTCAAGTAACCCTGCAACAGTAATAGTTGCCATTGGTCAAAAAAGTGAAACCGTTCCTAAAGATACTTTAGCAAACATACTAAAACATAAAAAAGCAACTATCTGCTTTGCAAACAAAGACAATATAGAACAACTAAAGCTATGTGCAACTCCACTAGAAAAAGATGATAGTGAGATAAAAAAATACTCTATTGAAGTTCAACAAATTTTAGAAGATTTCCCTCCTATGATAAGCTCTTCACAATCAGCTCTTTTTTGTGATTACTACTCTACAATAGAACTTCCAGGAAAAACAACTCCTGTGATTTTAGAAATAAAAAAACAGTTTATTGAAGATGACCGCATAGATGAAAACCAACATATTAATGTTGAAAACATAGGAAGAAATGGTGCATTTTTTAGTGCAATGGTTAAGCTGTAGAGATAGTTATTTTATAGCTCTTTATTATTGATCTTGTGGTATGTTTTTTCTCCGTAGATAGCACATGCCACCAATACTATAGTCAGTATTGTTGTACAAACTACGGTTAAAAGTAAACTACTCATTTATTGCCTTGAAATAATTATTT
>CAZHBU010000105.1:0-2881 GCA_964530865.1 uncultured Sulfurospirillum sp. | reverse complement strand
CCATAGAGTAATGCTGCATAGGAAGAACTGGTGCCCAACCTTTTGGACCTTCATCAGCTGGATCTATTCCATTGAATATCTGACAAATTTCTTGAACATCTCTAAGGTTTTTCTCAATATGCTCACGTCCTAAAATAGAAATATCTAACCACAAGTGATCACCATAAGGAGATTTTACACCCTTACCATTTCTAATATGCTCTAGCATTCTTCTTGAAACAACGTCACGAGAAGCAAGCTCTTTTTTCTCTGGCTCATAATCTGGCATAAATCTGTAACCATCTACGTCTCTTAAGATTCCACCATCACCACGACAACCTTCTGTTAAAAGAATTCCTGAAGGAACTATTGGAGTTGGGTGAAACTGAACTGCTTCCATATTTCCTAAAGTTGCTATACCCGTCTCTAGTGCTATTGCAGCACCGATTCCCTCACAAACAACTGCATTTGTTGTCTGCTTATAAATCTTTCCATATCCACCAGTTGCAATCAAAGTTCCTTTTGCAACATAAGCAGTAAGCTCTCCACTTACAAGATCTCTAACTATCGCTCCATAACAGCGATTGTTTTCGTGTATAAGTGAAATTGCTTCTTTTCTATCTTCTATATTTACATTATGTTTTAGTGCTTCATTTGCTACACCAAAAAGCATTGTGTGACCTGTTGCATCTGCTGTGTAACAAGTTCTCCACTTTTTTGTACCACCAAAATCACGAGAGTGAATCATACCATGAACTTCATCATCCTCAGTAATGGTAACTCTCTCTGCATTCATAACAGCTTCTCTTGGACCTTTTGTAATTCTAGTCCAAGGCACACCCCAACCAGCTAACTCACGTATAGCTTTTGGTGCTGTTGTAACAAACATGCGAGCTACTTCTTGATCGCAACCCCAATCACTTCCTTTTACCGTATCTGCAAAGTGAACATCTTCGTTATCACCTCTACTCATTTTAGAGTTACCAAGACTAGCCTGCATTCCACCTTGAGCCGCAGCTGAGTGAGAACGCTTAACAGGTATGAGTGATAAAACTGTAGTACTTAAACCTTTTGATTGAGAAGCAACCGCAGCTCTTAAACCTGCAAGTCCTCCACCTATTACCAACGCATCACAATATTTTACATTCATTTTACTGCCCCCTTTTCACTGAGCAAAGCCCAGCAAAAATTCCTCGCGACTAAAGCACGAAATAAAATTTCTGTATTCATGATGTTACCTTTGAATTCATATCTGTTATTACCATTGCCGATGGAGTGTATCTTTCACCAGCGTTATCTGAATGAGCCATTCCTATTTTTAGGTATGCCACCATTGTTAATAGTCCCAATACTAAGAAGAAAACAGTTATTGCCCATTTAATTTTCTTCAACTTCTTTCTTGTTGCTTTTGCATCACTTCCTTCAAACCAGCCCCATTTAACGCAAAGTCGATAAAGTCCAATTCCACCATGAAATTCAACTGCTAAAAGCAAGATGATATAAAATGGCCACATAGTAACCATGCGGTCACCAGAACCATAAGGGTCGATTGTTTCAGGTTGAGTTAGCATCAAGAAAAGATGTGCTGAACCTAAAAAGAACATTGCAAAACCAGTTATAGCTTGAATAAACCAAAGACTAGTATCGTCATGTTTCATCATTTTCATGTGAGTTCTATAAACCTGCCATTGTCTAAAATTGGCTGGTAGTTTTCTCATACCCATTGCAGCATGTACAATAAATACTATAAAAACAAAACCAACAACAATAGAAACTAACCATGGTTTAGACTCAGTAAAAAATATACTACCTTCAAAAAACTTAGCCACTGCATACATAGCATCTTCGCTAATTAAGATAGTCGATACAAAGAACATATGTCCCCACATAAACAGGCCTAAAAATAGTCCTGTTGCACTCTGAACAAAATCGAGTTTAGCTGGTAGCCTACTCTTTTTGCCCTCCACAGATTTTCCTAAAAAACCCTCAATAAGGTCACTCACAGTCGCATCCTTTTTGTCGTGCTTGCACACGAGTATTTGAGTTATGATACTACTTTTAGGATTAAACTTAAGTTATGTTATAACTATACATAGTTTATAAAAATTTGTTTAAGGAAGTTTCTATTTTAAAGGCTTACTTCAAGTAAGCCTACTCTAAAATCTACTGATTTTATGTTTATTGTTTATTTGATTTATAGAGAGATATATAAAGTAACATTGAAATAAATATCATCAACAAAGATAACCCTTGTCCCATTGTCATCCATCCTCCATATACAAAACCCATTTGAAAATCAGGTTCTCGCCAAAACTCAGCGACAAATCTAGCAAGTGAATACAACCCACCATAAAGAGCTATTAATTCGCCAGAAAACTTTTTTCTTTTTCTGTACATGTAAAGGATAAAAAATACAACAACACCTTCTAAAAATGCTTCATACAATTGTGATGGATGTCTTAAAACACCATCAACATATATGCCCCAACTCACTTCTGTATAGCGACCTATAAGCTCTTGATTTAAGAAGTTTCCAATTCGACCAAATACATAACCAACAGGAACAGCAATTGCCACTAAATCTAAAAGTTCCCAAATATTTTCTTTTTCATGTCTATATTTAAAAATAACAGTTGAAAGTAAAAATCCAACTATAGCACCATGGTAACTCATGCCACGAATGCCAACAAACTCGCCATCCATAAAAGGATTAAACATTTGCCAAGGCTGTGTTAAGTAGTAACTAGTGTTTGGATCATAGAATAATATATACCCTATTCTAGCTCCTAAAATAACCCCAACTTCAATCCATATAAAATAGTTATCTAAAACTGCATCAGTTATAGAAAGCTTGTCTTTTTTCATAAAATATTTTGCAGCTCCAAGAGCTGTCAAAAGTGCC
>CAZHBU010000104.1:0-2917 GCA_964530865.1 uncultured Sulfurospirillum sp. | reverse complement strand
ATTATTATATCATTATCCCACCATTTTAGTAGGTAAGTATGTAACTATCTCTGGAAAGATTGTCACTACCATTACAATTAGAATCATAATGATAAAAAATGGAAAAGTAGCTTTTAAAATATAACTAATTTTTTCTCCTGAGATACTCTGAATAACAAACAAAGAGAATCCAACAGGAGGTGTTATTTGAGAGAGCTCAACCATGAAAACCAAAAATATACCAAACCAAAGAGGATCAAACCCAGCCATTACAATAATAGGAAGAACTATAGGTAGAGTCATAACAACAATAGATATGCCATCTAAGATCATACCAAGAACGATGTACATAAGCCCGATAACCAAGATAAGCATATAAGGCGAAAGCCCAAGCCCACCTATAAACTCACTTATAGCTCTTGCTATTCCTAAAAATCCAACTACTTGAGATAAAAAACCCGCACCAATGATGATAAAACTTATCATAACAGTAGTCTTTACTGCATTAAACAGTGATTCTTTGAAGATAGTCCAGTTAAAACTTCTAAAAAATGTAGCTAAAGCAATCGCTCCAACAACTCCAAGAGCTGCTGCTTCAGTAGGAGTTGCAAAACCACCATAAATACTTCCCATAACTAAAAAAATTAAAGAAAAAATGGGTGCCAAATCTTTTAGAGAGTTAAGCCTATCCATATTTGAAAATTTCTCTTGTGTTGCAGGAACTGTTGTCTTATCAATACTTGATATAATCATAATATAAACAGAATAAGCAGTAGCAAGTAAAAGTCCGGGAATGACTCCAGCTATAAAAAGTTTACCGATAGATACATCAGAAAGCACGCCATAAATAATCATAATCAAGCTAGGAGGTATCAAAAACCCAAGAGTTCCACTTCCTGCGAGTGAGCCAATAGCTAGCTTTTTGCTGTAACCTCTACTTTTAAGTTCACCTAATGTTATCTTCCCAACAGTCGCAGTTGTAGCCGCTGAAGAGCCAGAAACTGCAGCAAAAAGTGAACAAGCAGCTACGTTTACATGTAGAAGTCTACCAGGTACTTTTGCTAGCCAAGGCATAAGACCATTTAAAAGTCTAGTTGAGATTGAAGAGTGATACAAAATCTCACCCATCAAGATAAACATAGGCAGTGCAGCAAGTGACCACGAATTCATAGAATCGTACATAGACCCAGCCAACAAATCACCAGCTTTTTGAAAAAGGCTAATCGCAGGAGGCAAATTGTGTTCAAACAAAAACATTCCAGCGATACCTGTAAGCATCAAAGCAGCTCCTATCCAGATAGAACTGAGTAAGAAAAAGAACATTATGCCAATCAATACAACAGATAAAACTAAAGGATCACTTATCATTAAAAATCCTTTTTAGAGTAAAAACTAACGAAGCAAAAACAAACAGAGTAATCCCCACAGTCATAGGAATCTGAGTAAGCCAAAGAGGTGTTTCGGAGACTGCTTCACTAAGCATCTCCATCTCTTTTGAGTCCTCCATAAATAGATAACTATAAAAAAGAGCATAACTCAATATAGAAGTAGCAAGCACTCCTGCAAATATATCTATGTAACGTTGAAAGTTTTTAGTAAGTCTTGAAGTAACTATGTTGATTCTGATATGCCCACCCTCATTAAAGGTGTAAGCTAAACCAAAAAAAACTGCTCCAAGGTAAAAATATCCACTGTATTCATCAGCAAGCATAGTTGAGTAGTCAAAAAATGACCGCCCTATAATCTCTGTCATAACTAAAACGACTAGAGAGACGAAAAGAAGTGATGAGATGTAAGCTCCCCCCTTGGAGAGCTTACTATTTAGGGTCTCTAACCAACCCACGGCTATTTGTACTCAGCAAAAATCTTTTTGATATCACTTTTTGCATCTTTTAAATACTCAGCTAATAGTTTTTTACCAATCGCATCAAGTTCCGATTTTAGTACTTCACTTGGCTCACTTACTTTCATGCCATTGTCAGCTAGCATTTTAAGTGCAACTGCGTCTTCTTTTTTACTCTCTTCCCATTGCATAGCTTCAATCTCTTTTGCCGCTTTTAGCATTGCAGATTGCTGGTCTTTATTCAAAGAATTCCAGTAGTCAAGGTTAATAGTCACTGCTTGAAGAGGGTATGCATAACCAATCTTAGTAAAGTTTTTCAAAACTTCCCATAACTTCCCATCTTTACCACTCGCACTACTTGTAACAACACCATTTACCATACCTGTTTGAAGAGCTGAGTAAACTTCTCCCCAAGGAAGTGCAACTGCATTACCACCAGCCATCTTTACAAAGTTTGCTGAGTTCTTATCATAAGTTCTTGCTTTAACATCAGCAAAATCTTTACTAGAATTAACAGGCTTCATAGTGTAAATTCCACTTGGTGGCCAAGTTACAGCATAAAGCATCTTCTGATTCCACTTTTTTGCTATCATATCATAAGCTGGTTTTGAAATTTGATAAAGCTTATAAGCATCATCATAACTAGAAGCTACAAAAGGAAGAGCAGAGATTCCAAAAACCTTACCTCCACCACTTGTAAAAGGTATAAACATATCTGTCATAGGTGCAGTACCATCTTTGACTGCCTTAAGAGGATTACCTTTAACCAAGGAGCTACCCGCATGAACTGTAATTTTTACACTACCATTAGTGTATTTACTTACTAAGCTTGCAAACTTCTCTGCACCTTTTGTATGGAAGTTATTTGCACCATACTTTGCATTTAAATCCAACTTAACATTACCTGCAACTAAAAGTGCTGTTGCGCCTACTAGTAGAGCTACTTTCTTTAACATATTTTCTCCTTTAGAATTTATATACATAATAATAAACTAAAGTGGGGAAGCGGTGGGGAAAAGAAAAAAGCTTTACATGTAGCAATATTTATATCTATCTATGTAACAATTTGTAACCAACTTGTGCTATATTTTCTAT
>CAZHBU010000103.1:0-3059 GCA_964530865.1 uncultured Sulfurospirillum sp. | reverse complement strand
CTACTAAGTATACATGTAGAGCTAAATGGCAGTTTTTCTAATGGTGGATTTTCATAGCCTTTTATCTCTTTTGGGAAGTTCTCTCTATTGGTATCTGGCGGAGCAACTAGTAGTGTTCCAACTATGTTTTGATTTGTATAGTACTTTTTTACCCATTCTACGACAGTATGACAGCCTATACTATGAGCTATAAAGAGTATAGGAGGCTTTACATGTAGAAGAGTGTTTTCAAGCTCTTCTATCCAAACATCTCTGTTTGGATTCTCCCAATCTTTTTGTTCTACCCAATGTGCATTTTCAGTTTCATTAAACCAAAGTCTTTGCCAATGCTCTGGCTCAGAGTTGCCATAACCAGCTATGAAAACTGTACTATACATGTAAAAATCCTAGACTATAAAACACGATTAAAATTCTTTATCAAGTTTGTCAAGTAACTTTAAGCCAGTTTTTACATCTCCACGAGATACCATCATGCTAAATCTAGTTTTAGCATCAAATTGTGCTAGTGCTATAGTTGCAAATTCATCAAACAGTTTATTTAAACTAACTCCTTGAAACTTTGCATACTCTTTTAACCTCTCATGTTTTGAATCTGGTATTCTCACTGTAACTGTGCTCATGTAATCTCCTTTATAAACTGCTCTGGAGTTACTATTTGGTGATCAAATACCAACTCAGAACCTATGAAGTCTTTTTCATTGTATGTAATTATAGCTAACACACTATACATCTAAAGACTTTATAGCATCATAAGCAGTATCCATCATTAAATCAATCTCTTTACATGTAATGACATACGGAGGCATGAAGTAGACTACATTTCCAAGTGGTCTTAAGAATACTCCACGCTCTAGTGCGTAGTCAAATACTTTTAAGCCTATTCTGTCTTCTGGTTTGTAGCCTTTTATGTCAACTGCAGCAACCATGCCAAGTTGTCTTATGTTTTCTACGTTTTCTAGCTCTTTGAAGCGTTCTAGTTTTTTGGCTATGTACGCACTTAGTTTTTTATTTTCATTAATGACATCATCTTTTTCAAAAATGTCTAAAGTCGCATTTGCCACACTACAACTAAGTGGATTTCCTGTAAAGCTGTGAGAATGTAAAAATGCTTTTTGTTCATTGTAATCACAGTAAAAAGCGTCATAAATAGCGTTAGTTGTTAGTACACAAGAAAGTGGAAGATAACCACCAGTTAGACCTTTACTCAGTGTCATGAAGTCTGGAGTAATGTTAGCTTGGTTACACCCAAACATAGTTCCAGTTCGTCCAAAACCTGATGCAATTTCATCGGCTATGAGGTGAACCTCATACTCCGTACAAAGCTCACGAGCAAGTTTCAGATACAAAGGAGAGTACATATGCATACTTCCAGCACACTGAATAAGAGGCTCTAGTATAAAACCAGAAATCTTATATGAATACTCTATCAAAATCTCTTCCAACTCTTCTGCTGCTTCCTTTGCTGCTTCCTCACTTTGATCTTTTGGCACTGGTACTTGGAGTGTTTTTAGTAGTATGCTCTCAAATGTGTCTTTGTAAATTCCTACATCGCTCACTGAAAGTGCACCTATTGTTTCACCATGATATCCGTTTTGTAAAGACAAAAAGTAAGGTCTAGTTTCACCTCTGTTTTTATGATACTGATAACTCATTTTCAAAGCAACTTCAACAGCACTCGAGCCGTTATCTGCATAAAAGACCTTTTCTAAGCCTTTTGGTGTTATATCTACTAGTCTTTTCGATAACGTCACTATAGGTTCGTGAGTAAAACATGTTAGTATTACATGCTCCAAATCATCTACTTGATTTTTTAGTTTTTGGTTTATATATTCATTGGAATGTCCAAAGATATTGACCCACCATGAGCTTATAGAGTCTATGTATTTGTTATCATCGTAGTCATACAAGTAAATCCCTTTACCTTTTTTGATAGGAATTAGAGGTAATTTTTCATAATCTTTCATCTGAGTACAAGGGTGCCAGATGTGTTTTAAATCTTTTTGTTTCATTTCTTCTATATATTTACTCATTTTTCTCTCCAAATCTCCGATTTTATGGTCGTTTAATAACAATATAGATAGAATTATACCTAAAATAAATAGGGTTCTTAAAAACCCAAAAGGGATGTAGATGATCACTTGGATGCAACGTCACAAAAAGTACTTGGTTGTAACAATATGGATAAGCGTAATAGCGTTTGTTGGTGCGGGTTTTGTTGGTTGGGGAGCGTATGATTTTAATTCGGATCGTGCTTCAGCGATAGCAAAAGTAGAAAACAGAAAAATAACAGTTCAAGAGTATCAATTGGCTTATGCTAACTACTATAACTTTTATAATAACATGTTAGGTGGTGGACTTACTCAAGAGAAAGCTGATAAAATGGGTTTAGAAAAAATGGTTATAGAGAGTATCATCAACGAAACTCTTATCTTGGCTTATGCAGATGAAATTGGCTTACGTGCTACTGATGATGAAGTTAAAAATACTTTAGCATCAGATACAGCTTTTCAAAAAAATGGCGTATTCGATAAAGAGACTTACTATAGCGTTATAAAACAATCACAGATAAAAGCAAAAGACTATGAAAATGGACTTAAAAAACAGATTTTGTTATCTAAAGTACAAAATATCTTAAAACTAAAACCTACAAAAGCAGAAAAAGAGCTATTTGTATCTTCTATGTTTATGAAAGACAGACTTTCTGTTGGCATTATCTATCTTGATCAAAGTGAAGCAGTTGTAAGTGAAGATGAGATTAAAAAGTATTGGGATGAGCATAAAACAAACTACCTAAGTGAAAAAAGCTATGATTTATCTACTATCACTGTTGGACTATCAACTAAAGATATAGACGAAGAAAAATTAAAAACTTTTTATCAGGAAAAAAGACATAACTACAAATCGAGTGAAGGTAAGATACTAAGTCTCACCGATGCTAGAGTAGATATTGAAAAAGATTATCGTCTAAAACTTTCTAAAAGAGAAGCTTTAGAAACTTACTTGCTATTTAAAAAATCTCAAATGAATGCAACAGGTACAAAAAATGTAAAAATAAGTGA
>CAZHBU010000102.1:0-3164 GCA_964530865.1 uncultured Sulfurospirillum sp. | reverse complement strand
AATTACATTTTTTTTCAGTTATTCATACTATAAGAGAAGCAGGAAAAATTCCATTTGAAACTTTTGCAAACCGCATAAGCGGACATACTATCACATTCCTACTCTCTTGCGCAGGGTATGTTATGATGATTTTTAGATATAGAGTTATGCTTTTAGGTTTACCTTTGGTAGGACTGGGGTTTTTAGCTTATGTTGGTGGGCTTAGGTTTACTATCTATGCTGTTCCAATTATGGCTTTTGGTATGGCATATTTTATCTTTTTTATTGGTGACTACATTAAAAATAAACAACTAAAAATTGCTTTTATTGTTGCATGTACTGTAGCAGTTTTGTACCCAAATATCATGCATGTCATAGCCTATAGAGTCCCTACAGTCTTTACAAAACAAGAAGTAGTAGTTTTAGACAAACTTAAAAAAGTAGCTTCAAGAGAGGACTACGTGGTAGCTTGGTGGGATTATGGTTACCCTGTTCGTTACTATAGTGATGTCAACACGCTCATAGATGGTGGGAAGCATAGTGGAGCGGTAAATTTTACAGTTAGCTACATGCTTACAAGCCCTCAAAAAAGTGCAGCAAAGTTAGCAAGACTTGATGTAGAGTATACAGAGAAAATATTTAGAATAAGACAAGAGAACAGAAATAAAAGTAAAGAGAATAGTGTTCTTATTCAATCAAACATAGCTCAAATGACACTTGATAGTGGCGTGAATGAGACAAATTATTTTTTGAGTTCTTTAAATGAAAAGACTTCATTGCCTAAAAAAACAAGAGATATTTACTTTTATCTTCCATATCGCATGATGGGGATCATGCCAACCATTACCAAGTTTAGTAATATAGATTTGATGATAGGAAAGACAAATAGAAGACCATTTTTTTACAAAACAAATAGATTTAAAGATAGTGGCTCGCTACTAAATCTTGATAGTGGAGTGGTTTTTAACAAAAAAAGTGGAATGCTGAAGATAGGAGACCAAGAAGTTCCTATAAAAGAGTTTCTAACAACAACTTATGACAAAAAAGGAAAGTTAGTAAGGCAGAGACAAACCATACATAAAGACGCAAAAATGTATCTTATATATATGCGTTCATATAATACTTTTTTAGTTTTAGACGAAGGCATGTTAAACTCAACATATATACAACTTTTTGTATTTGAAAATTATGACAAAAATCTATTTGAACCAGTGGTACTTGATCCAAATGCAAAAGTTTTTAAATTAAAGATATAGTTTGTTTATTGACAACAATAATATTTAGTTGTATAATAAATAAAAAGACAATAAAGGGCGCATGATGACAGCAACAGTTGGAGTAAGAGATTTGGCAAGAAACTCAAATATACTAGATGGTTATGATTATGTTGATGTTGAAGACAAGAAGACTCATGAGTATAAGGGTTTGTTTATATCTCCAAAGTATGCAGATGAGTTTAAAAGTTATCTTGCAAAAAAAATCTCTAAAGATAAGCAAAAACAGTTAGATGAGCTAATGGGCTTTGCAGGTATATTAAATGGTGAAATTGGAGATATATCTTCAACTAAGATAAAAGCAAGTAAGAAAACAAAGCATTATGAATAAAAAAGTTTATTTAGATACAAATATACTTTTAGATTTTCTTGATGAAACGAGAAAAAACAGTAAGTACTCTAAGGAGTTATTGTATCAATTAACACTTCAAAATTATAAAATAGTCATAAGTGAAGATATGATAACTACGGTTTTTTATATTGATAGAGAGAATACAAGAGTATTGAACTTTTTAAAAAATATAGTATGTAAAAAATGGAGTATTTCAGAGTTTGGCACTGAAACTATAGGTGTAGCTATAGATTTGTCACTTAAGCATAATCTGGATCTTGAAGATATTTTACAATGTCTTTGTGCTAAAAATAACGACTGTCAGACTCTAATAACCAATGATAAGAAGTTCCATGATTGTGGCATAAAAATAGAAACAGCAGAAAGTTTTTTAGCTAAAGTGAGGTAGAAAAATTTTAAAATATATAATAGCAATATTTTTTAGCATAACGTACTTGTTCGCACTAGTAGACATAAACAATGCAACATCAAGTGAGCTTTTAAGGCTAAATGGCATAGGCAAAGCTAAAGCTGAGAAGATTTTGAAGTACAAAGAGCAACATGGTTGTTTTAAAAGCATAGATGAGTTGGCAAATATAGATGGTATTAGTAAAAAACTAATTACTAAAAATAGGGCTGAGCTAACCTTGGGTGTATGTCAAAATAGTACCCCAAAAAGTAACTTTACCACTAGTTCAGTCAAAGACATCTTACTAGATCCCGTAAATCTTGTTTTTGTAATTATAATCTTCATATTAGGTTTTCTTGACCAAACAAGCAAAAAAGATTTTAAAAGTCAGATTGTTAGTGTTGGAGTATTGGGTACTTTTGTGGGGATTTTTATAGGACTACAAGGCTTTAACCCAGATGATATTATGAACAGTGTAAACGAGATACTTGCAGGTTTGAAAACAGCATTTTTTACATCTATTGTTGGTATGAGTGTTGCAACTATACTGTCCATAATTCAAACATTAAAGGACGATACTGAAAGCAAATAACGAGTGGATGAGCATATCTGACATGATGTCTGGTTTGATGTTGGTTTTTTTGTTTATTGCGATTGGATTTATGATAGAGATGCAATCTCAAAAAGACAGCATGAAAGATGTTGCTATCTCATATAGAGATTCTAAGGCTAACTTAAATGAAGCTTTGTATGAAGAGTTTGAAGATGATTTGAAAATATGGGATGCTGACATAACTAAAGATAATACAGTGGTGTTTAATTCGCCAGAAGTATTGTTTGAAGTCAATGAGAGTAGCCTAAAACCTGAATTTAAAAAAGTTTTAAATGACTTTTTTCCAAGATATGTTAAAATACTAACTTCAAAGCAGTACAAAGATGAGATTAAAGAGGTTAGAGTTGAAGGGCATACGTCAGATACTTGGGCAACTTTATCATCAAAAAAAGAGATATACTTAAACAACATGAAACTTTCACAAAACAGAGCTTATGAAGTCTTATCATATTGCTACGGTTTGGAAGATGAAACTACTAAACAAAGTAGACCTTGGCTAGAAAAGTTTTTCAGAGCAAATGGCATGGCTTTTTCAAAACCAAAAGAGATAGAAAAAGC
>CAZHBU010000101.1:1177-3234 GCA_964530865.1 uncultured Sulfurospirillum sp. | reverse complement strand
TTCCCTCCCACATAACTTTACATAAGCACAATACTGACAAGGAGTGGTTTTCTCACACTTCTGAAACTCTGTAAGTGGTGTTTCTAACTCTTTTAAAATTTCATCAAGTCGTTCCATTTTTTCACTAAAAAGGCTCTCTTCCACTAACTCTGCCTTTTTTAGGTCATAGTAGCTTAGACTTTCTACCTCTTTTTGTGCACTTGCTAAAAGGTAGTAAAATTCAAGTTGAAAAGTGCTCTCATTTGTAAGTGTTCGCAGGGTACTTTTGGGAATCTTTCCACTTTTGTAGTCTATGACGCTTAGCTTGTTATCTCGTATGTCTATCCTGTCTACTTTTCCTTCTAGCTTGAAGCCTTTGTGCTCTACATGTAGAGATTTCTCAAGCTCATATACTCTATAGCCATCGTTGTACCTTTTAGCTTCTAAAGTGGCAAAATCTTTTAGATATTCAAGCCAAATATCAAGATGGTAGCGCCAAATCAAACCTCTATCTTCACTTAGCAAGTATCTTCTTAACTCTATCATTAGCAAATCTTCATCTACTACTCTCATACCTTTTAGAACATGATGAAGTGCCTCGTGTAGCAAGTTTCCAATGTCGGCTGCACTTATCTCAGAGTTTGGAACTTCTGCCTCTTTTGATTTTAGTATATATTTGTAATAAAACTGGCGTTTACATGTAAGTATGGTTTTTAGTTTACTCGCACTCAAAGTCCCTGCTTTGACATCATAACTTCCTTCAACAATTTCAGGGTTATAGCGAGGGGGAATAGTACTACATGTAAAGAGTGGTTTAAAGTAAGATACCTCGTCACAACTTTGCTTTACATGTAGACCAAGTTCATCTAAAAAACGTGAGCCCATACTTTGATCATTTTTAGTGTAGCTAATAGCTACTTTTTTTGCACCATTTATAAGTGAGTAGTAAAAGTACCGTTGTAAGTTTTCTCTATCACTTCTGTTTGGAAGTTTTGCATGAGTTCGTATGGTTGAGCTTAAAAACATATCTTTTTGACTTCTTTTTGGTACAAACTCATCTGAAAAATCCACTATTATGACGCCCTCATAACTCATGCCACGACTCTCTAATGCTCCCATAACAGTTACTTTTCCACCCATGACATCATCTTTTGAGCGAGCCATTAGACGATTTAGAAAGAGTTTTATGGCTACTTGTAGCTCTGTCTTGCCCAAGTTTTTCAGAAGATTTACAAACTTGAAAAGCTCTTCTTCATAAATCTCATCTTTTTTCTCTTCATCACAGAAAACTCTCAAAAAAGCTATTATTTCATCTGCTTGAAGCTTTTTTCTCCAGCTTTTTTGAAACTCATCTAAAGTTGTTTTCTCAATTCTGAGACGATTTACTCTATACTTATGCTCTATCTCTCTTACTCTTATGAACTTATCGACCGCGTTAAGCTTTTTAAACAGTTCACTCTGTCTATAGCTCTCTCCCATAGCAAAGTTTAGGTTTTTAAAACTATCGTACGCCTTTAAAGTTGTTACAAAATTCTCATCAGGAACTATAACTGCAATGTTCTCAGGCTCAATTCCAGCTTGTATAAACTCCTCGATTTTTTCAAAAACAAATGAGCTTTGCAAACTTCTAGCACTAAAACTTCGCACGTCACAATCTATCTCTTTTTTAGCTATTTTTATTGTGTTTTCTATTGTTTTTGTAGTAAGGTTCAAGACATAAGAGTTGTCTACATGTAGAGAAAAACCAAGCTCTTCAAATAGCTCTATGTTTTTGCTGTTATACTTTGTTACATGTAGAGAGATTTTAAACTCTGTTACTTGTGCAACTTCTAAAAATAGATTTAATTCAAATTTGTTTAAAAAACCTTCTAGGTGCAATAAAAAACCATTATTTGATTTTAAAAACTCACTATTTAACTCATAGACTTCTGGTAGAGTGATTTTGTCATATAATTTTTTCTGAGTCAGTAGAGTTTTGTAGTTTTGAAGCAACTCTTTTAGTATGCTAAGATGCTCTTCAAACTGCGCATAAGTATCGGCAAGTTCCAACTCTTCTATAAGTACATCTTCTAAAGCCA
>CAZHBU010000101.1:0-1077 GCA_964530865.1 uncultured Sulfurospirillum sp. | reverse complement strand
TGAGAGTAGAACTCTCTAACACATCTTGAAGTTGGAAAAATTTCTGTCATTTGTCTTCTTTCTTTGGTAAAGCACTACTCTTGATTAGTTTTTTTTCATTTGATTTTACTGCTCTTTTCAATTTTTTTAAATCTTTTGAAGCTGGTAAGTTTTCTGGTTTTATTCCACTATCGCTAAGTAGTTTTCTTACATTTGTATTGTTAGTTATATGCTCATCTGTTATGGAGTTCTCTCCATTTAAATTATTCTGTTTTACATTATGGTTTGTTATCTCTGTTGCTAAGTTTTTTGCTGTTATAGTTACCGTTGGTAAAAAATCTGCTAAAACTCTGTTTTCAGGAACTCCTAATCTATCTTTCATCGCTTGAGTATTGTGTCCACCAAAGAGTGCACTATCTCCAAGTGAGCGAATCTTTCCAAATCCTTTAGAGTCCACTCCTCTTTCATAGATATTTTTAGATAACTCTGTTTCACTATTTTTAAGTTTGTTTCTTGCTTTTAGTCTGTCTTCTAGTTCTAATCTCTGCTCTATCAACTCTTGTTTTCTAGTTTGCATAGCAAAATAAGTCTGTGCAAAAGCAATCTGCTCTTTTGAAGTATCACCATTTTGAGCAATAAGATAACAAGCATATCTTGTTAAAACAATATCTTCTATATTTCTTTTTGCTCCTGAGCCTATAGTGACCATTTTTCCCACTTGGTGAAAATGGTCTTCTACTTCTATGTTGCTATTTTTACAAGAAACTTCTGCCTTGAAAATAATGTTTTTAAACTTATCCCAACTTTGATATCCTAAGATTTGTTGCAAATCTCTTGCATACCAAAACTCTATCTCAGTTTCTTCCACTACATTTGATATATCATTAAACTGATTTTGCAACTGTTCTATAAGCTCTTTTTTCATCTTATGTACCTATATTTTTTTTAATAATATCAAAGTTTATCTCATTTAAGAAAAAATATTTCATTTTGAAAGATTAAACATGACTTTTAAAATTTTCATTCATAACATTCAATATATTTTGTAAATTCAAGTCATAAGTGCAACATTTAAAAAATCGAAATAAAAGTCTAGTT
>CAZHBU010000100.1:0-3474 GCA_964530865.1 uncultured Sulfurospirillum sp. | reverse complement strand
GAAGAAGAGAGTGTGGAGTGAAAAAAGAAACTACTAAATGTAGATATTGTCGTAAACCATTAGAAGAGTTTGATTGCTCTTTAATCGCTAGTAAAGAGAGAGGTAATGGAAGTTTAATATTTAGTATTTTTATATTTATAATTTTTCCATTAACGTGGTTTTTAGAGTTAGTTTATGATATGAATAGAGACTCAAAACTTGAAAAGAAAGGAAAAACAACTACCTGTACAAATAAAGATTGTATCGGTTATCTTGATGGTTGTAAATAAAATAGTGGCAAAATAACAGATTAGACTTTAACTCTTTAGACTATCAGAGTTTTGCAATAAGCCTAATCTATTTTCTACTTATCGAAACTACTATTTTCTATAAGGACTGCATAAAAGTAGCCAGCACCCAAATCTACATTTGCTTTTAGTGTACCTTTGGCTATGACCATATCTCCTGGTGCTACGTTAGTTGTACCCATTTTTGCAGTGAATATTACTTTGTTTTTATCTGTAGTTTTAGAGTTATCTTGAACATGAATCCAATCTTTTCCCATAATCCCACTTGAGATTTTAACTACTTGACCTCTTACGATTACATTTTTGCCATTGAGCGTAGCATTCTTAGCATACAACTCTTCGATTTTGTACATTCCATCTGCGGCTATAAGCGATATGCTACCCAATATAAACACTAAAAAAGCTACCAATACATTACGTTTCATAGAAACCTCCTAAATTTTTTATAAGTTTACAATAAACAAGAGGGCAATTTCCTTGTTTTAAGTCATGATTTAATAAAAAGTTTTTTTATTTTTAATAGACCCTGTTTCATGCCACTATGTTTCATTATTTTTGCTACCGTTTTCCAGTCTGCTCTTTCATAACAAGGCTTTGGGCATTTTCTACAGCTTGGTTTATCTTCATGAGGGCATTGTTGAAGTTTTTGATAAGAGAGGAAAAAAGTATCTCTACATGTAGAGCATAAATTATACTCAACGTTTACATCTAAATTATAATCTCTATAAACTAGTTTTGTAGTATTTTCTTTTTTTAGTGCATCTTTGTGTTTGTCATCACAATAGATTTGTATAAACTTTAGTACAGTTTTTGTATCGTGTATAAACTTTTCATCTGTCATCTTAATCCTCCTCTTTGACTCCAAGAGTAGTTTTTATCATTTTTTACATAAGAGAAATATAAATCACCAGAATTTCTCCATGGGTCTAGTACAACTCCTTCACTAAATTTACATCTTTTACATGTAGCAATCAAAGAGTTATGCTCTTCCCAGTAGTCATTTATGTTTGCACCACCAATATAATAATCAAAGCTTTTTAGCTCTAATTTTTTTGCATGTGCTAACATGTCGTAAGCAAAATGCCAACAAAGACCTCTTTTTTTAACTCCTATATTGACTAAAAAATTATGATAAAGAGGAGGAGTTACTAGCTTATAATCCTTTTTTAATTGTGATGAAAAGAGTATCATACTTTTGGAAAGTATTTTTGCCTCTTGTGTTTGAACATCTAAACTTGATAACATATCATAAAGTTTTTCATTTAAAGGAGGCTTTGCCTCTTTTGCACAACCCAAAAAAAGAGTTAAGATTAGGACTACATGTAAAGAGGTTGATTTGATACTATAACTCCATCACTATCTGCATATAGATAGGTATTTTCTATAAAATTTACGCCTGCAAAACTAAGATTTATTGCAGTTTCACCACTGTTTTGTATAGGTGCTTTTTTAGGACAAGTTCCAAGAGCCAAAAGTCCTACATCAATATTTTTTGTTGTTTTCGTGTCTCTGATATAGCCATTTACTATGATGCCTGCCCAGTTATTTTGCTTTGCAAAAGCCATGAGTTTATCTCCTACAACAGCTACATACTTAGCATTAACATCAACCACGCAAACCATATTATTACCCTCACTTTTAAGTAACTTTATAAGTTCAGTATTGTTATCTATTATTTTACATGTAGCTATTTGACCAGTAAATTTACTGACTCCACCATAAGAGTAAAATAAAGGTTCTAAAACTTGTACTTTATCATCATATTTATCACATAAATCAGCTGTAAAAAATTCCATATTGACTCCTTTTATGTGATTATATCAAAACTTAAAAATAAATTAGATAAAATACCTAACTTACAGAAAAATAGATAGGTTTAATATGTTAAAAGTGGTTACGGGTGTAGTAGGCAATGATATACATGTAGTTGCAAATAGATTGATAGATATCTCGCTTCAAGCGAGAGGTTTTGAGGTTTTTAATCTAGGAGTAAATACATACTTAGAAGAGTTTATAGATGCGGTTGTTGAGACCGATGCTGATGTTCTTCTCATCTCTTCGTTAAACGGAGAGGCAGAGGGTTGGTGTAGAGAGTTACAGTTTTTAATGGCAGAGTATGAGCTAAAAGATGTTACTTTTGTCATTGGGGGTAATCTCTCAGTTGGTGAATCAAAAGATGAAGATTTAGTACAAAAATACCAATCATTTGGATTTGATTTGGTTTTCCATCAAATAGAACTGAATGATGGTTTAGATCAACTTGAAGAGTTTTTGGAGGCTAAGTCATGAGCCTACACCAAAAAGAACGAGATATAATCATACAAAATCAATATGTAGACAATTTTGATTTTGATGAAGTTGAAGAGTTTATAAGAGGTGCATCAAAAGACCTTTTTATCTCACATAAGTTCAAAAACTCTGATACCACTTTAGTCCAACCTCGTGGCGGTTTTCCTACATATCAAAAACAGTTTGAGCTTTATGAAGAGTTTGAGAAAGCTGACATAGACGTTATGCCACTTACTATTGACTCACATACAAGACTAAATGACTACGGTAGTGCTAAAAAAATGCTTGATTTGAGTGAAGCTAATGAAGTAGATATGTTAAATGGCTATCCTTTAGTAAATCACGGTTATAGAACTACAAGAAAGATGATAACTCATTTTAATCGTCCCGTTAGTCTAAGACACGGAACTCCTGATGCTAGACTTTTAATAGAAACTGCACTTGCAAGTGGTATTTTTGAGATTGAGGGAGGTCCTATAACTTACCTTTTACCATATTCAAAAAACTTTCCTCTTGATAAAGCATTTTTGTACTGGAAGTATGTTGAAAGAGTATGTGCAAACTACTCAGGACTCAATGAACCTATAAACAGAGAATCTTTTGGACCTCTTACTGCTACTCTTGTTCCTCCTTGTGTAACTATTGTTATTCAGCTTTTAGAGATGTTGCTTTCACTTGAAGAGGGTGTGAAGTCATTTTCAGTTAGTTTTGCTCAAAGTGGTTCAGTTACTCAAGATGCAGTAATGGCAAATGTCATTAGGAAAATGGCTGATTTTTATGCTAAAAAGATTGGTGTTGAAGATGCGACTATAAACCTAGTGTATCATCAATGGATGGGAGCATTTCCAAGAAACAAAGAGTTTTCAGATTCACTTATAAACTCAAGCTCATTTATTGC
>CAZHBU010000099.1:0-3516 GCA_964530865.1 uncultured Sulfurospirillum sp. | reverse complement strand
ATGGTGTCAAGAGAGGGACTCGAACCCTCGACCTCCGGCTTATGAGACCAGCGCTCTAACCAGCTGAGCTACCTTGACACATTTATTAAGGTCGAAATTATACCTCTTGTAAACTTAGAAGTTGTTTAACCAAAGAGTTTTAGTAACTCTTTGGCCGTGTCTTGCCACTCTTTAGGGACATTTTTTTCTATGGCTTTGTCTAGTTTTTGTTTTATGTATTCTGAACCACTTAATTCAACTGTTGGGTTATCTAGGCTTCCATTGATTGTCCCTTTAAAATCTTTGTTTTGTATTTTTATGTCAAAGTCACCATTTATCTCGTTAGTTTCTAAGTTTAAGTAGCCATCTGGGATTTTAAGGTAGCTTTCTAGGCCGTTCATTAGTAGTGAAAAGTCTATGTTATTTTGGTCTATTACTCCACGAAATAGACTATCTTTATAAACTTCGCTTGTTAAATCAAATTTACTTGCAAGGTAGATTATATTTGTTAGTTCACTTTTTATAAGCTTTCCGTTTAGAGCATTTAAGCTTATTACTCCTATTTTATTTGTTATATTATAGTCAGCTTCAAGAGTAGCAAATGAATCAAAGATCTTAGGGTAGTAGAGCATATCAGTTACTTTTATGATTGCAAGATCATCACTCTTTACATTTAGAAGATCATTTTGAAGAGTAAAAGTAGTTTGAGCGTCTAAAAAGTCACTCTTTCCATATATGTATAATTGCTTGTTAAAATTAAAATTTCCATCTACTAATAGCTCTCCTTTTAGAGGTCTATTGCTTAGGAAGTACAAATCATTCAAATCAGGTACATTGAGAGAGTACAAGCCTTTTAGAGTATTTTCTTTTATGTTATAGTCACTTTTCATTATGTTTAGTTTTAGTACATCTGATATAAGTTTAGTGTTTATTGAAGCGTTATCTTGTTTTATATCGCTTATTAGTGAGAATTTGTAGTTTACTTTGTCTGATTTTTCATTTTTCATAAACTCCTTTACATGTAGCGTTCCTTTTTCTACATGTAAGACTAATTTGCCATCTCTAGTGGCTGCTTTTGTATCTGACATATCTAGTGTGAATTCTAGTTTACCATCTGAGTATTTTGGTTGCTTTAGCATATTACTTAGAGCCACTAATTCTAGGTTTTTTGCATCTATTTTTAGAGTGTCATTAAAAACAACAGCTCTTAGAGTGCCACCTAAAGTGTTGGTATTTAAATCAAAACTAAAGTCATCCTTTGTTTGTTGCATGTTTCCAACAAGTTTTATAACCCCTTGTAGGTTTTTGTTAAATGCCCCAAGCTCAGGAATATGCACAATATAGTCGCTATAAAAAACTTTTTTGTTTATATCATATTGGCTGTTTCTAGTTTCTATTTTTGCTACATTGGAGAAAATATCAGTTTTTGTAGTTATTGTTTGGCCATATACTGTTGATTTGATGCTACCTCTATAGGTTACTGCACGTTCAAGTTTGAGTCCAAAATCTTTTTCTAAAAGTGAGCTGTTTAGAGTTCCATAGTGTATGATGATATTGCTTTTACCAAAGTAATTGTGATCTTCTTTTGGTTTTATGTCCATATTTATGTCTATCATACCTCGTGAGTAGATTGGTTTTTTCAAAAATGCTAAGATATTTTCAATTTTTATATTTTTTGCATCTAATTTTATTGCTTTTAGTTTCTGTTTTTCTATGTTAGTTATAAAGTTTATTTTTGAGTTAAATGCAACGCCAGTTCCTGTTAGTTCTAGGTTGTCTAGTTCACCTTTTACTTTGCCCTCTATATGAAGAAGACCATCAATGTTCACATAAGGAGTTTGAAGATTTTTTGCATCAACCGTATACTCAACATCTAAGGTTTTGTCAAATATATTAAAATTTCCATTTAGTATGAGTTTTGAATTTTTGTCTACTCTAATTTCCAAGTCAATAAAGTCAGTTTTAAGAGTGAATGTTTCTAATATGATGTCTTTTTGTAACTTTTTTTGCATACTCTCTTGGACATATGGTTTGATCATATTGTTGCCTGATTGAGTAAAGAGTAAAAACAGTGTAAGCAGGACAATAGTAGCTAAAAACGAGAGAAAAATAAGAAAATACTTCATATGCTATCCTAAATAAACTTTAGTGTAAATGACTAAAGTTTTTAAATTTTATTGACTTTTTCTTATATTTCTAGTATTATTTTGGCACTCAAACAAATAGAGTGCTAAATAAAAATAAGGAAATATAATATGGCTTTTCAACCACTAGGAAAAAGAGTTCTAATTGAACGTGTAGAAGAGGCGACAACGACTGCTTCAGGAATTATTATACCTGATAATGCAAAAGAGAAACCTTTAAACGGCAAAGTTATTGCTGTAAGTAAGGAAGTAGAAGAGATTTCTGTCGGTGATACGGTAGTTTTTGGTAAATATGCTGGTAGTGAATTAAGCTTAGATGGCAAAGAGTACTTAGTAATGGAAGATAAAGATATATTAGGAGTATTAAGATAATGGCAAAAGAGATTCAATTTTCAGACAGTGCTAGAAATGCATTATACGAAGGTGTAAGAAAACTAAATGACGCGGTAAAAGTAACTATGGGACCAAGAGGACGTAATGTTCTTATCCAGAAGAGTTTTGGGGCTCCTAGTATCACTAAAGATGGTGTTTCTGTTGCAAAAGAGGTAGAACTAACAGATACTTTAGAAAACATGGGTGCTCAACTTGTTAAAGAAGTTGCTTCAAAGACTGCTGATGAAGCAGGAGATGGAACAACAACGGCAACTGTTCTTGCTCACGCAATTTTTAAAGAGGGATTAAGAAACATCACTGCTGGTGCAAACCCTATTGAAGTAAAAAGAGGCATGGATAAAGCTGCTGAAGCGATTACTTTAGAGCTTAAAAAGATAGCAAAAGAAGTAAAAAATAAAAAAGAAATCGCTCAAGTAGCAACTATTTCTGCTAACTCTGATGCTAACATAGGAAATATCATAGCAGAAGCTATGGAAAAAGTTGGAAAAGATGGCGTTATAACTGTTGAAGAAGCAAAAGGTATTCAAGATGAGCTTGACGTAGTTGAGGGAATGCAATTTGATAGAGGTTACTTAAGCCCATATTTTGTTACAAATGCAGAGAAGATGGAAGCAGTTTTAGAAAACCCTTATATATTACTATATGACAAGAAAATTTCAAACTTAAAAGACCTTCTTCCTGTTTTAGAGCAAGTTCAAAAAAGTAGTAGACCACTTTTAATTATCGCTGAAGACATCGATGGAGAAGCACTTTCAACGTTAGTTGTAAACAAATTAAGAGGCGTTTTAAACATCTCTGCTGTTAAAGCTCCAGGATTTGGTGATAGAAGAAAAGCTATGCTTGAAGATATCGCTGTTCTTACTGGTGGTGAAGTGATTTCTGAAGAGTTAGGACGTACGCTTGATAGTGCTAAAATTGAAGACTTAGGACAAGCAAGCTCTATAGTTATAGACAAGGACAATACAGTTGTAGTAAATGGTGTTGGATCTAAAGAAAATAT
>CAZHBU010000098.1:0-3984 GCA_964530865.1 uncultured Sulfurospirillum sp. | reverse complement strand
AGCATACTGCTAGAAACAACACTAAAAGCCTTTGGCGAACATAGTGGCGATATACTCATCTTTCTTGCAGGCGTAAAAGAGATTAAAAGACTGCAACTTAGCCTTAGCGAGAAGTTAAACAAAAATGAAGTCTCTATTTTACCCCTATACTCAGCACTAAACAAAACCGAACAAAATAGGGCGCTTGAGAAGTCGGACAAACGAAAGATAATTCTTTCCACCAACATAGCTCAAACATCATTAACCATAGAGGGTGTCAAGGTGGTAATAGACAGTGGCTTTGAAAAGCTCTCACGTTACAACTACGCAACTGGCATGAACCACTTAGAGCTTTGCTTTATCTCCTCATATAGTGCGACGCAAAGAGCGGGTAGGGCAGGTAGACTATCAGAAGGAACTTGTTACAAACTCTGGCATGAGAGTAAGATTTTACAAACCTCTACAAAACCAGAAATCTTAAGAAGTGATTTAAGCTCTCTCATGTTAGATTTGGCACAGTGGGGAGTAGATGAGTTTAGCGAACTAAAGTGGCTCGATACTCCTGATGAAAAGGTATTAAAAAGCACTAAAGATGTTTTAGAAGAGTTAAACATGATTGACTCAGGTTTCAAAATCACAAGTTTTGGTAGAGATTCACTCAGCTTTGGACTTCACCCAAGGTTTTCATATATGGTGCTAAAAGCCAATGAGCTAGGCTTTGCTTATGAAGCTTCTCTTTTAGCAGCACTTTTGAGTGAGAGAGATGTTTTTAGCAACTTTAACGATAGCGATATAGTGACAAGGTTTACGAATTTACACAATGTTAAAGCAAAAGAGGTTCAGCTTCAAGCCAAAAACATCTTCAAAAGAGTAAAAAAAGTCAAAAAAACTAAAACAAAATTTTCAAACGAGATGGTAGCAGTTTTACTTCTGTTCGCATACCCAGATAGACTGGCAAAACAAAGAGGCAAAAACGATGCAAGGTACAAACTAAGTAACTCAAAAGGAGCAATCCTAAACAACGAAGATAGCCTTTTTAATGAAGAGTATTTAGTGGTAGCAAGTCTAAATGCACATGAAAAAGACTCGTACATAAACTTAAGTGCAGGCATAACGTACGCTCATATAGAAGAGTATTTTAGCTCATACATAACTAAAACAAAATCCATAAAATACAACAAAGAGAAGCAGAAGTTAGAACTAAGAGATGAAACGCACTTTTTAAAGTTAAAACTTGATTCAAAACCGACTGAAAAAGTAGAGAAGAAGTACCTAAAAAAACTATTTATTGAACTCATCGAAGAGGAGGGCTTAGAGTTTTTGTCATGGAGCAAAAAAGCTATAAACCTAAAACAGAGAGTCTGTTTTGTAAAAACTCATTGCAAAAATGAGTTGTATGATTTTAGAGATGAGCACCTTTTAGCTTCACTTCACATTTGGTTAGAGCCTTTTTTAGAAAACGTAACAACCATAAAACAGTTAAAAGAGTTAGATATGTTCAGCTCTTTAAGTTCACTCCTAACATGGGAAAACCAAAAACTTTTAGATAAACTAGCCCCAAAACAAGTAAAAGTCCCAAGTGGCTCAAACATACATGTAGACTATTCAAACCCTCAAACTCCAGCTCTACATGTAAAGATTCAAGAGCTTTTTGGGCTAAGCGAAACCCCAAAGGTGCTAGAAAACACTTTAGCCCTGCAAATCCACCTACTAAGCCCAGCAAAAAGACCAATACAAATAACTTATGATTTAAAAAGCTTTTGGAAAAATTCTTATGATGAGGTACGAAAAGAGCTAAGAGGAAAGTACAAAAAACACTACTGGCCAGAGAACCCTTACGATGCAGTAGCGACAAGTAAAACAAAGAAAAATATGTAAGAATTAAGAGAAAATATGTAATAATGACACAAATTAAAGATGAGGAAACAAGTTGAAAATACTCCATTTTAGTGACACTCATCTAGGATACAATGACTTAGACATACTAAACTCACAAAATATTAACCAAAGAGAGGCTGATTTTTACGATGCCTTTACCCAAGTAGTCGAGCAGATAAAACTCATAAAACCAGACTACATCATGCACACGGGCGACCTTTTTCACCGCTCAAGCCCAAGCAACAGAGCCATAACATTTGCACTAGAACAGTTTAAAATCATAGACGCTTTAAACATACCTTTTGTCATGATTGCAGGCAATCACAGTACACCAAGAACCAACCTAAGTAGCCCCATTTTAAAAATATTTGAGAGTTTTGAGAACTTACATGTAGTATATAACCAAGAGTACAAAAAGATTGAGTTTGAAGATGTGGTTTTTCACGCTTTGCCTCACATGAACGATGACACAAAAGCACTCTCACAGATAGAACTTTGTGAGAAAAACATAGAAACCAATAAAAAGAACATCATGCTTATGCACTGCTCTGTTGGAGCGTGGTACCTCATGCAAGAGTTTGGAGAGTGGGTTTACCCAAGTGACAAAGAGTATATTTTTAAGAAAATGGACTACGTAGCACTTGGGCATTGGCATGGGTTTGGAAGTGTTGGAAAACACGACAATGTCTACTACTCTGGCTCACTAGAGCGAACAAGCTTAAACGACAAACGAAACTCAAAAGGTTTTATAAATCTGAGTATTGATGAGTCTTTACATGTAGAGTATCAAGAAATAAAAATACGCCCCATTAAGTCCTACACCATAGACTGTAGCGAGTTTGAAAGCTCTGTAGAGTCTCTACATGTAGAGACTCTAAAAGATGCGTTAGTAGAGGTAAAACTAACCAACTTAACAGCCATGCAGTCTATTGAGATACGTCCAGATGATATAAAAAAGCTTTTTAAAGAGGCTCTACATGTAAGCATAAAAAGAGAGTTTAAAACTACGCAGAACCAGAGTGGTCTTGGGGATGTTGAGGCACTCTCTTTGGAAGAGTTTTTTTTAGAGCAAGTAAAAGAGGACAGCGATGAAAAAGAGTATGAGAGATTAAAACAAAAAGTACAAGAGTTGTTTTTTGAGTACGAGGAGAGTGGTGATGATACTTAGTAGACTTAAACTTGAAAACTTCAAACGCTACGTCACTTTTGAGATAGAGTTTGGTGAGGGGCTCATAGGCATTATTGGTAAAAATGGAAGTGGAAAATCTACCATTTTTGAAGCGATACTTTTTGCACTCTATGGGGAGCTTAAAAACAAAAAGTTTAAAGAGGTCATACGAAACGCAAATGCAAGTACGAAAGATGCAGTTTTAGTTGAGCTAGTTTTTGAGTTTGAGGGAGCAGAGTACAGAGTGGTGCGTGAGTTTAGAGGTAAAGCTTTGAGTGCAAATGCTAAGCTATATAAAAACGAAGTGCTAACCACAAGTGGAGTAAAAGAGGTCACAAGTGCCATAGTCAAACTAACCAAGATGAGCAAAGATGCGTTTTTGCACACACTCTTTGCGTCTCAAAAAGAGCTAACAAGTCTAAGCACTCTTAAGAACGAAGATAGAAAAAAAATGATAAGAAAGTTACTTGGCTTAGAAAAAATCGACTTCATAGAAAATGAGCTTGTACTAAAAAGTAGACAACTAAAAAACGAGATAAAAGCCTTTGTAGAGGTGCTTTTAAGTGAAGAGGAGCTAAAAAGTAAAAAAGCTCTTCAAAAAGAGAATGCACAAACAAAAAAGCTATTGGAAACAGAGTTAAAGCACGGAACAAAAGAACTTGAAAAGACAAAAAAAGATGAAGAGAAAGTAAAAAAAGAGCTTGAAGAGTTTTCCAAAACAAAAGAGAGAAAACAGAAGCTACAAAGTGAGCTAGAACTCATACGAAACTCCATAAAAGCAAACACTCAAACCCAAGTAAAACTAAAAAACGAGCTTGAAAAGTTGGAGTCTAAAGCTACAGAGTTAAAAGAGTTAGCAGGTGTAAAAAAAGAGTACGAAGCCCTGCAATATGAGCTAAAAAACCAAGAAACTCTTAAAAACATACAGCTAACAAAAGAGGGCTTAGAGAAAGAACAAA
>CAZHBU010000097.1:0-4009 GCA_964530865.1 uncultured Sulfurospirillum sp. | reverse complement strand
ATGTATATAGGTGCAGGAAATATGACTCTAAAAGAGGCATATGAAGCTTACAAAAATAACACATTACAAACACAATTTTAAGGATAAAAAATGAGATTAGTATTCCCAACAAACGAGAATGAAGGCTACCTAAGCAAACGTGGAGCACACTTTGGAAAAGCAAAGTTTTACACAATAGTAACTATAGAAGATGGAAAGATTATAGATGTAGAGGGTATTCAAAATGGAGGACATGACAGTGGTGCTTGTGGAAATGCTGTAACAAATATCATGAGTTTAAAACCAGATGCTCTTATAGTTGGTGGTATTGGTGGTCGTCCTGCACAAGGATTTGC
Organism: uncultured Sulfurospirillum sp.; assembly: GCA_964530865.1. Classification (GTDB taxonomy): domain Bacteria; phylum Campylobacterota; class Campylobacteria; order Campylobacterales; family Sulfurospirillaceae; genus Sulfurospirillum_A. The sequence continues at coordinate 3,674 of CAZHBU010000097.1, read as the reverse complement.
TGAAGCTGGGCTTGATGTCTACTTTGACCAAAATAGCCCAACAGTACAAGATAGCTTAAAAGTATTTTTAGACAACAAACTTGAAAAAAGTAGTGGTCAAGGAACTTGTAATCACAATTAATCTAAAACAGATTGCAACCATAAAAACCCCTTTTTGTAGACTGGAAAACATGCCAGTCCAACCAAGAGGGGCTAAAGATACACTTGCAACTATAGAGTTTAAAAATGAGTATGCACAAGGGCTAAAAGATTTAGACAGTTTTAGTCATGCCTATCTTATCTACTACTTTCACAAAGTAAAAGAGCATAAACTCCGAGTAGTACCATTTAACGATGCTACCCACACAGAGCGTGGAGTATTCTCAACAAGAACACCTATGCACCCAAACTCTATTGGACTCTCTGTTGTTGAAATAGTAGATGTAAAACAGAACATTGTAACTATAAAAGGTATAGATGTACTAGATGGTACACCTCTTTTAGACATAAAACCATACATTGAAAATTTTGATAGAGTAGATACACAGACAAAATCAGGCTGGATGAAGTCTAGTAAAGATGAAGTTTCACAAAAGCGTTCAGACGGTAGGTTTATCTAATTTCTTCGTCTATACTCTTCATACCCAAACTCTCTAACAACTTCAATATCTCCATTTTCACGAAGTACTGCTAAATCTGGTAGTTTTATGCCATTGAAAGTTGTATTTTTTACTATGGTATAGTGAATTTGGTCTTCAAAGATGATTTCGTCACCTACTACTAAAGACTTATCAAAAGAGTAATCTCCCATGATATCCCCTGCTAGACAAGTATTTCCTGCTAGTCTATAAGTGTATTTTTTTTCATTTGCTTTACCTGCATTTCGTACTTGGGCACGGTATGGCATAGCAAGGGTATCGGGCATATGAGCTTCGGCTGAGCTATCTAGTATGGCTATTTTCATGCCGTTATCTACTATATCTAAAACACTTACATGTAGAGTTCCTGTTTCCCAACCAACTGCTTCACCTGGTTCGATGTAAACTTCAACGTCATACTTTTTTTTAAAATCTTTTATGAGATTTATTAGCTTCTGCACATCATAACTTTTTTTGGTTATGTGATGTCCGCCACCAAAGTTTACCCATTTGCATGTAGAGATAACATCTCCCCATTTTTCTTCAAAACTTTTTAAAACTTCTTCTAGTGCGTCAGCGTTTTGTTCACAAAGTGCGTGAAAATGCAAACCCTCAACATTTGCAAGATTGTCTTTGTCGAAGTTCTTACATGTAATACCCAAGCGACTATGTAATCCACAAGGACTATATAAATCAACTGGACTTTTAGAAACTTCAGGATTTACTCTTAGTCCAATAGACCCTTTAACTCTATCTTGATACTTTTTAAATTGGGCAAAGGAATTGAAAACTACATGGTTAGATAAATCTGCAATCTCATCTATTTCCTCATTTTTAAAAGCTGGAGCAAAGGTGTGAATTTCACCTTGGAAATACTCTTTTGCAAACTTTGCTTCATGTAAACCGCTACATGTACACCCAATGAGATACTCACTTATCAAATCTGCTAAACCACTAAAAGCAAAACCTTTAAGAGCCAAAAGCACCTTTGCGCCACTTTGCTCACCCACTTTTTTTAACAGTTCTAAATTTTTTCGAAGCAGTTTTTCTTCACATAAATAAAAAGGAGTATTCAAACCTCATAACTCTCATTAGGTTTCATCTCAATAATCTTCCAAGGAAGACCCTGAGAATTTAACTCTTCCATAAATGGTTTTGCATCAAAGTTTTCCATATTGAAAACTCCCTCACCTCTCCATTTTCTCTCTAATATCATCTTAGCTCCTATCATCGCAGGAACTCCTGTGGTATAACTTACTGCTTGTGCGCCAGTTTCACGGTAGCACTCTTGATGATCGCAAGTGTTGTAAATATATACTTTTTTTAGCTTACCGTTTTTAACACCTTTTATGACGCAGCCTATATTTGTCTGTCCAACTGTTCTCTCACCCAAACTTGCAGGATCTGGAAGAAGCTTTGCTAAAAGCTCCATTGGGACTACTCTTACGCCATTGACTTCTACCTCATCGATTCTTAACATTCCTACGTTTTCCAAACACTGCATGTGAGTCAAGTAGCTCTCTCCAAATGTCATAAAAAATCTAATTCGTTTTAAGCTCTTGATATTTCGAACAAGACTCTCCATCTCTTCATGGTAAAGCAAGTAACTATCTTTCACCCCAATCTCAGGATAATCCCATTTCATCATGATTTCCATAGGCTTAGTCTCATACCAAAGCCCTTCTTGCCAATAACGTCCGTTTGCGCTTACTTCTCTTAGATTTATCTCTGGGTTAAAGTTTGTAGCAAATGCATATCCATGGTCACCAGCATTGCAATCAAGAATGTCAATGTAGTTTATCTCATCAAAAAGATACTGGTCTGCATAGGCACAAAAAACATTGGTAACTCCAGGGTCAAATCCACTTCCCAAAAGTGCCATAACTCCAGCCTTTTTAAAATCTTCTTGTTTTGCCCACTGCTCTTTATATTCAAACTTTGCAGTGTCTGGATGTTCGTAATTTGCCGTATCAAGATAAGGTACTTTTGTTTGCACACAAGCATCCATGATAGTCAAGTCTTGATAAGGAAGAGCAATATTCATAACTAAATCAGGCTTTACTTTTTCGATAAGAATCACAAGTTCAGGCACATTGTCCGCATCTATTTGTGCAGTTTGTATCTCTACATGTAACTCATTTTTTATCTCTTTAGCTATCAAATCACATTTAGATTTTGTACGGCTTGCTAAAACTATCTCACTAAAAACTTCACTATTCATAGCACACTTTTTAGTAGCAACCCTACTAACTCCACCTGCTCCGATTATCAATACTCTACTCATGTCACTGCCTTTAATAAAATCTTCGCTAAACTCAATGCTTTTGAGCGATGGCTTAGCTCTTTTTTTACACTTTCATCAAGCTCACCCAAAGTTCCTTCATATCCAAGAGGTATAAACATAGGGTCATATCCAAACCCTTTATCTCCCCTCTTTTCATCTATCACATCCCCATACATCCAGCCATGTACACAAAATTCGCCCTTTTCACAGACAATCGCAATCGCTGCTGTATAGTAAGCTTCTGTTTTTTTTATGTTTTTACCTTTTAATGTTTGGATTAGTTTGTCTAAGTTTTGCTGTGAGCTTGCACCAACTCCTGCGTATCTCGCACTATAGATTCCAGGAGTATGTTCAAGTACATTGACACTTATGCCACTATCGTCACTCATGACAATAGCCTTTGTATCACCAAGTGCCTTATAGACTACTCGTGCTTTTATGAGGGCATTTTCTTTAAAGCTATTTCCATCTTCTATTATCTCGAATGGTGTCATAACTTCACTAAAAGCATAAACTTCAAAATCGTTCATCCATGCTTTTAACTCTTTTAGTTTTCCTTGGTTTGAACTTGCTAAAATAATCTTCAAAAATATCCTTTACATGTAAAACATTATTTTAGCATTTTTTGGCTAACTTTACTGGTAAGTTTACCAAAACGATTTTAAAGGGTTAATCATTTGAGAGAAATTAAATGAGCTGAATAGTTGTCTTGATTTTCGACTTAATTAAAAAAACGGGTGCTTACTTTTCTACTTTTTCTTATAATTCACCAA
>CAZHBU010000096.1:0-4099 GCA_964530865.1 uncultured Sulfurospirillum sp. | reverse complement strand
ATAATAACAATAGCGTTTTTAGGCTCATTTGGACACTGTGTCGGTATGTGTGGTGGCATAGTCATCGCTTATAGTAGTGCAAAGATTGATGATAGTTTTGATAAGAAAAAAAAGGCTATATCTCATCTTCTCTATTCATTTGGTAGAGTTTGTACTTATGTCATCATCGGTGTTTTGTTTGGTTATTTTGGTTCTCTGTTCTCTTTTGATGGACAAGCAAATACTATACTAAGAATGATAACTGGTATAGTTATGATTTTAGCTGGACTCTCTTTGGTGGGGCAAATAAAATTTTTAACACTAATTGAACACAATTTATCAGGTTCAATCTGGTACAAAAAAAAATTTCAAACACTTATAAAATCTAAATCATACACAAGCTTTTTCTCTTTAGGACTTCTAAACGGACTTCTTCCTTGTGGATTTGTCTACTTTTTTGCAGTAACTGCGGCCAATACATCAAGTCCAATCTATGGTGGCTTAGTCATGCTTATCTTTGGACTTAGTACTATCCCTTCTCTCTTTTCACTTGGGTATTTCGTTAGCATTTTTAATCAGACAAAAATAAGAGATATTTTAATCAAACTCGCAGCTATTGCAGTTATCATTTATGGTGTTTCAGAGTTATTTCAAGGCTATATGCACTATATGGCAAATAGATGAGAGCCATAGAGTTATACTGTGGCATAGGTGGATTTGCTAAGGCAATTGAAGGTCTACATGTAGAGATTGTAAAAGCTTACGACCAAAATAACTCTGCAATAGCCTCGTACAATGCAAACTTTTCTCATAAAGCTACAAAGTTCAACTTAGAAAAATTTGATGAAACACACTTAGAAAATATAGATTTTTTGTGGATGTCACCACCTTGTCAGCCATATACTAGAAAAGGAGCAGGGAAAGAGTTAGAAGATAGCAGAACTGACAGCTTTAAAACTATACTCAAAGCCATACAGATAAAACCACCCTTACATGTAGCGGTAGAAAATGTAGAGGGTTTTAAAGAATCATCAGGAAGAGATTTATTAGTAAAAACTCTTAAAAACATAGGTTATAACATAAGCGAGACTCTTTTGTGCCCTAGTGAACTTGGTATTCCAAACAGACGTATGAGGTACTATCTTTGTGCCTCTTTAAAGCCTCTAAAACCATTACGAAAAAGCTTTACATGTAGAGAGTTAAAAGAGTTTTTAAAAGAGCCAAATGAGCCTTTTTTAATTCCCACCGATAAACTAGAAAAGTTCAAAAATGGCTTTAGAATTATAAATCCTGAAGACAAAAATACCTACTCGACTTGCTTCACCTCATCGTACTCAAAATCGTGGATGCACTCTGGTGCTTACCTTACATGCGTTAAGGGTGTTAGGCTCTTTGAGCCACAAGAAATAGCTTCTTTGATGGGATTTGGAAATGATTTTATATTTCCAAATAAGCTTACAAAAAGACAGTGCTATAAGCTTATTGGAAACTCTTTGAGTGTGTTTACTGTTAAAGTTGTATTGACTCAATTTACTTTTTAGTGTTAAATCTTGAAAAATACTCTTGTTCATGCTTACACACAGGACATGCTTTAGGTGCTTTTTTGCCATAGTGTATGTGTCCACAAACTTCACATATCCACGCTTCATCGCCATCTTGGCTTACAAACTCTTCTCCGTCTTCAAGTCTTTTTAGAAGCATTCTATACATGTTTTCGTGCTCTACTTCTATCTTTCCTATTCCTTTGAAAAGTGCTGCTGCATCTTTGTAACCTTCTGCTTTTGCAATAGCTTCAAAGTCTGGGTACATAGTTGTGTTTTCATAGCTCTCACCATCTACAGCCATCTGTAGATTTACTTTTGTATCTCCAAAACCACTTTCAAAGCCATGTAACATTTTATTTTGTAGTTTTAACTCTAGCTTTGCATGAGTTTTTTCGTTATTTGCTGCTCTTTGAAAGTGCTCTGCTATATCACGGAAGCCCTCTTTTTGTGCTACTTTTGCAAAATATTCATACTTATTTCTAGCTTGTGACTCACCTGCAAATGCTTTTCCAAGATTTACTGCTGTTAGATTATCTGTAATGCATTCCATTGCTTGTCCACAACAAGACAATGTCCCACCACCTACATTTTGAACCTCTACAACATTACCACATTTACTACATTTATAACTCTCATATTGACGCATTTTTTATCCTTTAATTATTGATTTGTAGAATTATACATAATTAATAATTATTTGTCAATAGGAATTTTTATTATTTAGAATTGACTTAAACATTATCTAAACTTTTTTTTAATATATTATAAACATGAAAAACTTATTACCATATTTTAGCCAAAATCCATTAGATAGATTAGACCAAGTAAGACGTGATAACAAGCTCTTTGAAGAGTTAAAGAGCTCTAAAAGTGCACAATATCTTCTTTTCGATAAAAAAACCATCCTATTTGACCAAGAAGAAAAAAAATACTTTTTCTCAAATAAAGGTCTAGATACTAAACATGCCATATTATTAGGGAGAGAAAACAACATAGACTATTTTGCTCTAGACATAGGTAATGCAAAAAATCTAGACTCTTTAGGGCTAAGAGAATTTACAAATAACTCATATGTACCTGAAGAAAAACTAGGCATCATCGCTCAAGCTAGTGCAGTTTTAAATTGGCATAGTGACCATCAACACTGCTCATTTTGTGGAAGTCCAACGACCATGAAACATGCAGGTTGGAGACGAGATTGTTCTACATGTAAACGTCAACACTTTCCTCGAGTAGACCCTGTTGTCATTATGCTTGTAACTCATGGCAATTATTGCTTAGTTGGTCGAGGAGTAAACTTCCAACAAAACAGGTACTCTTGTTTAGCTGGCTACATGGAGTCTGGCGAGAGTATAGAAGATGCAAGTAGACGAGAACTTTTTGAAGAGGCTGGTGTAGTTGGATTAGAGGTAGAGTACAAGATGAGCCAACCATGGCCATTTCCTTCAACTCTCATGATAGGCACGCATGTAAAAGCAAAGTCTAAAGAGCTTCATATAGATACACATGAGATAGAAGATGCAAAGTGGGTTCACAAAAATGTCATTAGAGCAATTTTAAATGGAGATGAGAGTTTTGGATTTTCACTGCCAACTAAAATAGCAATTGCAAGAAACTTGTTGGAAAATTGGGTTAGCTAAAAATTGGGCAAAAAAAAGCGTCCGGAGCGGGCAACTCGGACGCCTAAGTTCTATCTACAAAAAGGAGGTTTTTGTTTTGGTAATGTAAGTATATACCCTTGGACTAAATGCAATCCTAACCAACAATAAACAAAAAGTTAATCGAGAGTTTTGATAGCCTCTAAAAACCCACCCTTTACGACTCTGCAAGCACTAAACATAAGATTTAACGAAAAACCAAAATCCTCTATAAACATGCCATTTTTATCAAAAATTGGACTATTTTTATCTCTACATGTAGACTTTTGTATATAATCCCTGGTATCGTCCATGTAGATTACCACCTCTTTTTTCAAAGCTAACCCATAGCCTATCTCAAAAGCAGTCCCACTATCAAGCTCATCTCCACGGAAAGTATTGCCATTTGCTATGATAATATCACTCATCTCTATAAGCTCTATATTCTTCTCATAGATGAACTTTCTTGCAACCTCTTTACTCCATGATTCATCTATCTCGTTATCAAGCGGATACAACCCCTCATAACCACACTCTTTACATGTAAGCTTATACTCATAACCAATCTGTTTTGAATTTGGTTTGAAAACATCAAACCCTGCTATGTATATTTTTTTCATATGCTATAATACTAAAAATTTCATAAGGATAGTATATGTATTGTAAAAGTAGTGAAGAATTTCCAAAAAATAACGTTCCAAAAACTCAAAAAGCACAAATAGCTGTTTTAACGCCTAAAGAAGATAAAGATTTTATAGTAAGAAAAATACTTATTAAAGATGGTGGAAGTATGCCAAACCATACAAACTTGATTCAACATCAGCAATATGTTCTAAGTGGTGAAGCAAAAGTAGTTGTTGGAGAAAATGAGTACCACGCAAAAGCAGGAGATTTTATCTACATTCCTGCAGGAATTAACCATTACTATGAAGCTTGTTA
>CAZHBU010000095.1:0-4357 GCA_964530865.1 uncultured Sulfurospirillum sp. | reverse complement strand
TTAATAGTATAAAAAGCCCAATACTCTATCAAATGCACCAGTCATTGTATCTTGTTTATACCATTCATCTAACTCTAAATCACCTTTTCTAAACTGTCTATATAGCTTTTTATTTGCCATATGTGCTAGTACAGCATCTATGTTATTGTCAATTTTTTCTCTATTTTTTAGTGAATTTGTATGTGCATAGTGAGTCTCTTTTTCAATTTTTAGCGCTTTCTCCGCTTCTTTTGGATCTATGTCATTTTGAAAATATTTTGCTTTTCTTGGTGTAAGTAAAATAAGAATTGACTTTTTCAAATTTGCTTTTTGTTCATTTGAAAATAGATATTGGACACCTGGAATATCTTGTAAACCTGGTACTCCACTTTTTGTCATTTCACTTTCGCTTACAGTTAATCCACTAAGGATCAAGGTTTCATTATATTTTAAAATTGCAGTAGCATCTACTGAGGTTCTTGATGTTTGTGAAAAAGCTTGAAAACCTACATTTTCTGATCTTGGTTCTAGGTATGAGCGTTCTGCATGGACTACTATTTCTAAGGTATCGTCACCATGAAATTTGGGTGTTATATTGAGATCTATTCCTATAGGAACATCAACCATTGAGCCATCTGAGTAAGTGCTTGAAAGTTGTACATGCATAACTGAACCAGAGTGAAATTTTGAGGGTTGATTTTCTACAGCAAGTAAAGATGGACGAGCTAGTATCTCTATCTTATTGGCCCCTTCGTTAAATATGTTCAGATTATACTCAAGTCCAGTTAGTGTAAGAGAAGGTGATATCGTTGTAAATTCTGTATTCATACTTGAGCCATCTGCTGCAGTACCTTTTACATTAGTATATGCGAGAAGAGTGCCTGTAAGAGTAGCTGTAAGACCATCAAGTAGGTTTATGCCTTTGTTCTCACTGTAAATCTCTTCTGTTCTTAAAATAACGACATCGACTAAGACCATTTTAGGCAATTTAGGTACTTTTTTCTTTATTGTTTTCTCTTTTTTTGCATTATTGTCTGTTGCAAGGAGTGGAATTTTTGTTTTAGGAGCAGTAATAACTTTTATAGGAAGTATAGGTCGCATCCATGCATCTTTAAATTTTTCTCTTATTTGTGACAAAACTTCAGAGGCATTTTCTTCTTGTTTTACTCTACGTCTAACACTAAACTTTTTTTCTGACTCTTCTACAATCTCTAGATACTTGTAATCTAGTTTGTCTACCACTTGTTGAGCTGATGCATGAGTACTAAGCATCATAATATATATCACGTAGTCAAAACCATCTTTTTGAATGTAAGATACATTGCTAGTAGTAGAAGTTGGTATATCTGACTTATCTGTATAGCCACCTTGATAGTTGTTGTCATTTATGCCATCTAGGGGAAGCAGACCAGCATTGGCTGAAGCATAAAAGTATTTCCAATCATCTAGTCTCCGTGAGAGTGATGATGAAGTTAGTTTGTTTATATACTCATTTTGATCATTTTTTGCTAGTTTTTTATAAGATTTTAATTGCTTTTTTGCACTTTCTAAATTTCCTGATGCAGCTTCTGAAAACATGAGAGTTCTTAGTGTTGTAAGGTTGTTAGGATCAGCATTGTAAGCTTTTTTTGCAGCCCAATTGTTGAGCTTTATATCTTTAGTATAGTAAGCTGAAACAGCTAGAGCTCTTAAAAAGTATGGGTTATCTGGAGAATACAATAAACCATACGAGAATTGGTTTTGAGCATCAGTATAACGACCATCATCAAAGTATATATGACCAAGAAAGTACGCAGCCCAGTAGTTACTAGGATCAAAACGTAGTGTTGTTTGGTAGCCTGCTTCAGCAAAATCAAGCATTTTAGAGTTTCCTGATAGTGCTTCAACGTGGTATGTTAGAGAGTTCAAAAAATGAAGTTGCCCATTGGTAGGGTCAATGCGAAGTCCTGATTCAAAGGCCTTATGCGCTTGTTTTGTGTCACTCATTTTGAGAGCTTTCATGCCCGCTTTTATATCTCTGTTTATCTCATTGTGCTCTGGAAGTTTATTAAATACTTCAACAATTTGGTCTGATATAACATCTTGGTTTACAACTTTTTCATTTTGTGTTGTTGCACATCCTGTGATAAAAGATGCTAAAAAAACTAAAAAAAGAATATGGTACTTCATGACACCTCCTATTTGATAAAATCTATCTCTTGTTCAGGCTTATTTTGGCACATAGAAAGTTGTGCTCTTGCCTCTGTTGAACTACTGGTTTTTAACTGTTTTAGATCTAAACACTTATTTAAATGTTTATTGTACATTTGGAATGACGAGCCTTTTATGAGCTTATTGCTCCAAAACATATCTTTGCCCTTGTCACATGGAGCTAAAGACAAACTGTTCATTGCATCATGTTTTGGGACTACACACCAACCTGATTTTGCATGAACAAGTTTTACGTCTCCATCTACTTTTTCAACGTAACTAAAGAACTCTTTGTCCTCTTTGTCACACTTTCTTGCTACAAGTATATCATCTTTTTTCATCAGCATAAATAATTTTTTACGTTGAGTTATAGTTGTATGACCATTGAGTTTTATAAAGTAAGAATCAAATCCAGTTTTTGTAGATAGACAGCTACCATCTTTTGATTTAATTTCGTCATTTACATGGTGCCATGTAGGACGCTCGGCATCTGAAATATCTCTAAAAGTTTGACTATCTGTTCCTAAACATGAGGTCCATACTGCATAAGCTGTTTTTGGATTTGCATTCTCTGAGTTAAAGTGCAAACACTTTTGTGAAAATTTGTTTACGATTTGATCAAAAAAGCCATCTGATGATATAACTTTCCACTTCTCATGTTTGTCTTTAGAGTCACATTGTGAAAGCATAAGAGGTTGACCTTGTACATTGAGTGCATTTTTGGCTTTTAGACACAAGCCTTTGCTTTTCAGTTGTACATAACCATCTTTTATACTTTTTGCTGTCCATCTTTCTGCTTCTATATCTTTACAGTTTGCTTGATAGACATCTATGCCATTTGGAGCGATTGCAAGACACAGTGAACTGTGTCCTATGGCAAGGTATCTGTTTTTAAAAGTTTTACTATTTCCAAGTAAATCAGATATCTGATATGTTGAAACAATTTTAGCTTGATCATCAGCAACATCTTCATATGCTTTTTTAAATTTAGCAGAGCCATTTTCAAATGAAGTTAATATATTTTTATACTTTTTTTCTTCTGATCCAACCATTTTTCTAACTTTTTGTTCTGCTTCAGCTAGTTTTGCTCCTATGTGAGCACTCAACCACTTTTTTGCTTCTTTGCTTACATTTTTTACTTTAGACTCTACTAGTTTATCTAAAGCAAGGGCAGGAAGCAGGGCAAATGACACTGCATCGTATTTACGATCTTTGATTTTAAGCGCAAAGTAATCATGCATTTTATCACCAAACATCTTATATTTCATATCTAAGACTAGTGGGTCATCATTGTTTATCATGCCTTTAAGATCACCTATGAGTATAGCTTTGTCTATCTCAAAAGGAAGATCTTTGAGAGCATTTTCAAGAGCTTTATCAAGCTCATTTAATACAAACTTCTCTGCATCTTCAGAGACTTCTACAGCTGCTTTTGCTATAGCTAATGCAGCTAATTCAATATCTCTTTTTGCTTCTTCTGCAGTAACTTCTGGATCTAAATCCATAGCAGTATTTACTACATCTTTTGCCGCATCTAGTGCATCTTCTGCGACTTTGTATATGGCGTAAGTTATTCCCTCTTTAGTTTCCCAGTATCCTTTGCATGCCCAATGTGTCCATTTACTTCCACAGTGTTTTGCTTTATGTCTGTCATGAGCGACACTTTTCTTGAGTTTTTTTACTCTCTTTTTGATTGAATCTAGTTTTGCATCGGCTCTCTGTTTTGCTCTTTGATCTTTGGCTTTTAGTTTAGTAATTGTTTTGTTTATCTTTTCTACTTTTGCAGTTGCTTTATCAAGTGCTTTTTTATCATCGTCAAGCTTTGCGGTTGCAGAGTCTTTAAGCTCATCAATCCCTTTTTTAATTTCACTTTCTAACCATGGGACTAGAGTAGATTTGAATTCTCCTATCATATTTACATCGGCATCTTTATCAAATGTGCCTTTTTGTAAGTCAAGTCCATCTATAGTTACATCTAAAAAGGCTGAACCAAAAACTCCCATTTTAGCACTTATATCGAACCTCATTTTTGGTGGTTTTATATCTAGCAGTACTTTCTCTTCAGTACCAAGAAGTGTTATGTCAGAGTCTATAAAAAACTTTGGTTGTAAGTTAATAGCAATGTTAAGTTTATTCTTTTTGAACTCCAAAATATCTAAGTCTATATCAGCTATATCACCTTGTAAAG
>CAZHBU010000094.1:0-4401 GCA_964530865.1 uncultured Sulfurospirillum sp. | reverse complement strand
TACGCAGAGTGTGCAGGGCTTTTGTACCTCTCTCAAAAAATTGACGATAAGCCCATGAGTGGAATTTTAGACTTAGAATTTAAATTAATGGATAAAAGAGTTAGATTAGGATACTATTTGTCCGATTTAGGTATAAAAGGTCATGCTTTTCACTACTCAAAGCCACTCAACCCTCCAAAAGGGGTAGAGCTTTTAAGTAAAAAAGAGGACTTTAAAAATGCAAGTTACGGCTCATGGAAAAAAGAAAAAGTTTACGGAACATACCTACATGTAACACTTAGAAACCACATGGAAAAACTAAGGGGATATTTTGGAATCTAAACTAGCAATATATCAAGCCGACAATGGAGAGATAAAACTCAAAGAGGACGCAAAACATGAGACTATTTGGGCAAACTTAGATGATATAGCTCAAATATTTGGTAGAGATAAATCTGTTATATCAAGACATATAAAAAATATATATAGAGATGAAGAATTAGATAGAGTTTTAACTGTTGCATTTTTTGCAACAGTTCAAAAAGAGGGTAAAAGAGAAGTAAAAAGAGATATAGAATATTTTAATCTTGATCTCATCATCTCTGTTGGTTACAGAGTAAACTCAAAAATTGCAACAAACTTTAGAAAATGGGCAACAAAAACTCTAAAAGAACATATAGTTGATGGTTACACCATAAATCCAGAGAGAATCAAAAAAAATCATGAAAAATTTCTAAGGGCTGTTGAAGATATAAAACTACTCTCAAACAACCAAATACAAAGCGACGATGTACTAGAACTCATAAAGTCATTTTCACAAACATGGATGAGCTTGGACAGTTTTGACAAAGACGAACTACCTAAAGATGGATTTGAAATAAACTCTTTACATGTAGAGGCGAAAAACCTTTATGAGGACATAGCAATTTTTAAAAATGAGCTTATCAAAAAAGGTGAAGCAACAGAGCTTTTTGCAAGTGAAAAGAGCAGAGGAAGTTTGGAAGGTATTTTAGGTAATGTTTATCAGTCTGTATTTGGAAGTGATGCTTACCCAAGCATAGAAGAAAAAGCTGCACATCTACTCTACTTTGTAGTAAAAAACCACCCATTTAACGATGGGAACAAAAGAACAGGTGCATTTAGCTTTATATGGCTACTTAAAAAAGCAGGATTTAGAGTAAAAAACTTTATATCTCCAAATGCACTTACAACTCTAACTCTACTAATTGCAGAGTCAAATCCAAAAGAAAAAGACAAGATGATAGGTCTTGTTTTATTGATGTTAAGGAAATAAATGAAAAATTTTAAAAAAGAACAACCTCCAATAAATATAGGTGCAGATATATCTGTAAGATCTTTTGAGATGATTGAGGAAGAGTTAAAACTCTATCCAAAAACTAAAGATTTTGATGAGAATGAACTTGCGATTATAAGTCGTTTGATTCATACTACCACTTGTTTTGAAGAGGTTTTGAATAACATACATTTTTCTACAAATTCAATTAGTCATATAAAAAGTTTATTAGAGCAAAAAGCAAAGATAATTGTTGATGTAAACATGATAAAAGTTGGTCTTAGTAAGTTTTATCTTGATAAGTATGACAATGAAGTCATCTGTTACATAAATGAGCCTTTTACTTACGAGATGGCTGAGAAAAACAAAACTACAAGAAGCTATGCAGCTGTTGTAGAGGCTATAAAAAAGCATAAAGATGAGCCAATGGTTTTGGCTTGTGGGAATGCTCCTACTTTTATATATGCGGCGATTAATACTTTACTAAAAGAGGGTGTAGATTTAAAAAATGTGGCACTTTTATGTTTTCCTGTAGGCTTTGTAAATGTAGTTGAATCAAAAGAGTATGCAAAGAAATTTAGTGAGCATTTTGGGGTTAGTAGTATCATTATGGAGGGTAGATTTGGAAGTTCGACTATGAGTGTAGCGACTCTTCATGCCATATATAAGCTTATCCATGATTATGACGGTAATGAAAAGTACAATGGAAAATAAAAAGATAAACCTCATGGGTAGCGAAGTGGTAGACGGATTTGAGTGTAAACCTAAAAAACTTGAGCCAAACAAGCCAATTATGCACTATAAAACTATAATTTACGTTTGTGAAGATGAAAGATGCAAGGGTGCTGCAAAAACAGATAAAGCAAAAGAGCTAAGAGACATAATCAAAGATATGGAACTTCACAAAGGTAAAAACAGAATAAAAATTAGTAGAAGCATGTGCCAAGGTGCTTGTAGATTTCGTCAAGTAATGCAGATAAACGAAAACACAAATGCAAATGGCTATGAACCAAACAATGGAGTATGGCTAAAACACACACATAGATACAAGCTTGAAGATTACAAAAAACTCTTTTTTGCACTGAGTTCTAACCAAAATCTCAAAGAGTTTAAAAAAATAGATATGAAAATTTATGAGTAATATTATGAGAGAGAATAGTTTAGTATGAAAAATATCATAATCTATGGAGATATTCATGGATGCTATGACTCGTTTATGGAGTTGAGAAAAAAAATAAATCCTAAGGAAAAAGATATAGAAATTTGCGTAGGTGACGTAATTACCAAAGGTAAAAACTCTATCAAAGTACTTGATTTTTTAATAGACAATAGCATATCTTCTGTTTTAGGTAACCATGAAGATAAAATCATACGATGGCTAGAACACTCTAAAAAAGAGAAAAAAAATCCCATTATTTTAAATAAAGATGAACAAGACATTGTAAATAATCTAACTAAAAAACATATCTCGTACTTAAAAAATATGCCACTTTACTTGAAACTAAAAGATATTTTAGTCTTGCATGGTGGTGTTTTAAATCATTTTGATCTAAACAATTTATCAAAAAAAGAGAAACAACAGATACTAAGACTCAGATATATCAATAGAGATGGAAACTTTTTAGCTAACAATAAAGAAGATAAAAATTCAAAATTTTGGGCTAAAAAATATGATGGAAGATTTGGTTTTATCGTCTATGGTCATCAATGGTCTAGCCAGATTAAAGAAGATAAGTTTTCATATGGTATAGATACAGGATGCGTCTATGGCAATAAACTCACAGCAATAAAAATAAAAAATATGAAAAAAAACAAATACACTATATATCAGGTAAAATCTACGTGCTAAGAAAAGGATATACTACAGGTGTTCATGCTTGCATTGTTTTTGAACTTGGTCTTGAGGCATATTTGATTACAAAAGAGAGTTCCATTTGCAAAACCAATAAAATGGACAATGATGATTTAGATGTCACAAAGGGGTGTGAGATAATTGCCACAATAACTTCAAATAAAAGTGACTTAAGGTTAAACAGTGTAGAGCAAAAGCCCCAAATCTTTACATGTAAGCAGAACCAAATCTCAATTTTTGCAGGAGAGGGAGTTGGAGTTGTTACAAAAAGAGGACTAAAAATAGAGCCAAATTTCCCCGCAATTAACCCTGTGCCTTTAAATGCAATGAAAGAAATTTTTGAAAAGTTGACAAAAGGCAAAAAAGATTTAAAACTCTACTGCACAATCGGTATAACAGATGGTGAAACCATAGCAAAACAGAGTGCAAACTCTAAGGTTGGGGTACTAGGAGGATTGTCCATTTTAGGAACTACAGGCATTGTAAAACCTGTATCAAGTGCAGCATATATTGACTCTGTGGAAATAGAAATAAACTTTGCAAAACAAAATGATTATGAAACTCTAATTTTGACACTTGGAAATTCAGCATTAAAATATGCACAAGAGAGATACGAAACTGAACAGATAATAGAAATAGGCAACTTTGTCTATGATGCTTTGAAAATTACTGAAACTCTAAAAGTTACAAACGTACTATTTATCTGCGCTATTGGAAAGATGACAAAAGTAGCACAAGGATTTAAAAACACTCACAATAGATTTGGTGTGATTGATTTTGAGTCCTTAAAAAAAGAGATAAAAACACATCTACATGTAGAGGTAGATACGCAAAAAACTCTTACCGTAAAAGGCATAGCAGGACAACTTGAAGATCTAAACTTATTGAATAAGTTTTATAAAATGATAGAAGAAAGTGCAGATAAAAAGCTAAAATCTTGGTACAAAAATTCACAAGCAAAAATAATTAAATAAGGTAAAAAGATGGTAACTATAGTTGGTAATGGTATGGGAAAGTATGATTTTTCAAATATAGCTGTGGATTTTCATAAATTTGATAGAGTTCTTTGTGATAGAAATTTTGAGCAAAGTGGTAAAAACATCTTGAAACTAAGTTTCAAAGAAATAAAAGAGTACATTTTGGAAAACTACAAATATGAAGATATTTTGTATGTAGTGACTGGGTCGCCTCTGTTCTTCTCCGCTGGAATCATAATTGCAAAACTACTTCCAAAAGAAAAAGTGAAACTCATAAACAATACCTCTTCTAAAAGTTA
>CAZHBU010000093.1:0-4426 GCA_964530865.1 uncultured Sulfurospirillum sp. | reverse complement strand
AATGGCGGACAGAGAGAGATTCGAACTCTCGGTAGGATTACTCCTACGCATCCTTAGCAGGGATGTGGTTTCAGCCAACTCACCCATCTGTCCGTATACTTAAAAAGTAGACCGAAATTATACCATTTAAAAATAATAATCTGCTTAAAAACTATATTTTAAGCAGATTATTTTTATATATAACTTACATCAGTACCTTTTGTAAGTTTTTCAAGAAGCTTTTTTAACTTTTTTGCTTTTGCTTTGCTAGAAGATTCAGCTTTTTCAATCTTCTCTTTTAACATCACAATCATCTCTATCTTATCGAGAAACATCATAGCACTCCTTTGATTAAGTTAAATCAAAGAAGCAAACTCTATTCCTATGGATGTTTTACAACTCCTGCATAAAAAGGTTTACATTTTTTAGTGCTCTTTTTCTCAGCTTTTTTCTCTTTTTTCTTGCCAAAAAATGATGAAACCATATTTACCACTTCTTGAACTTGTTCTACTGATACTTCATCTTTAGAAGATAGAGACTTACCTTTTGGACTAGAGAGTGAGCCTGAGATACCTTGAGAGTAACTTGCACACCCTTTTTTATCTAGTATAGCTACTGTTACACCTTTTAGGCTCTCATCTACTATATTGATTCCACCTTTTACTGCCACTCTATTACTCATTGTTGCGATTGCTACATCGCTTAGAGTTGCAACTTTTTTTGCAATATCAATCTTTACATGTAGACGGTCTATTGCAGTAGTTCCGCCTTTAAGATCATCAAATGCCCCCTTGCCTTTCGAGGCATTATCGAGAGCTGAGCTCAAAAATGATGCTCCTGCTTTCTTTAAATCTCCACTTTTTAGTGCATTGTAACTCTTAATTATCTTATCGATATCATAACCACTAACACCAACATCTTGTCCATCAAACAGTATAGTTCCCTTTGCAGTTTTCTTAGCACTAAGCTCATCTGCACCAGTAAAAGACAGATTTACTTTTGCATTTACAGTGCCTTTTAGAAGATCTTTTTCAAGTACTTCTTTAGAAAAATTCTCTAATTTTAGATTTGGTATAAGCTCCTCTAGTGATATTTTAGGCTCTTTACCACTCATATCTACTCTCGCTTTTGCACTTGCTTTAGAATCAAAGATAGTATATTTCATACTATTTAAATTTGCTACAGCATCTTTGAGGTCAAAGTCTAAAGTAGTATCATAAATATTGTATTTGTTATATGTTATTTGAGCTATGTTTACATCTCCTCTTAGGGCAATGCTTTTTAACTTTTCTTTTGTAGAGTCTAAACTTATGTTATTTATAGTTACATTTAGATTTTTTACATTTGCTTTTGAATCTGATATGTTATCTATATAAGTTATGTTTGCATTGTCTAGTCTTACTTCAGTTACATTGATAAGTGGTAGTTTAGCTAGTTCTTTAGTCTCTTTTGTAGATACTGTTTCACTACTAACAGCAGGTTTTTTTGGAGCTACATCAAAGTTTGTTTTACCATTTTTCATTTTTTCTATCATGAGATTCAAGTTTGAAAGAATCACATAGTTTACTTTTACTTCTTGGCTTAGTAAAGGCATAAGCTCTAAAGCGACATCAAA
This sequence comes from uncultured Sulfurospirillum sp., assembly GCA_964530865.1. GTDB lineage: Bacteria > Campylobacterota > Campylobacteria > Campylobacterales > Sulfurospirillaceae > Sulfurospirillum_A. The sequence goes on along the minus strand of CAZHBU010000093.1, from coordinate 2,832 downwards.
ACTGCTAAAAGTTGCAAATGCTTTTTTACTTGGTACAGCAAGACTAACATCTCCAACACTAATCCCAACAGGAGAGAAAGAGACAGCTATATCACCGTTTATCTTCAATTCATATCCTGAAGCATCATATACGGCTTGTTCTATCTTTGGCTTGTATTGATTTAAGTCCATTGTAGCTATAAATATAACTAAACCTACTATAACTATGCCAAAAACTATAGTTAATTTTTTTATCATTCTATATCCTTGTTAATATTTTTTGTACAACTCCGAGGGGGTCGTTAGATTGGTAAATTGGACGTCCTACTACAATAAAGTCAGACATCTCTTGTTTTGCAGTAACCAAATCAGCTACCCTTTGTTGATCTCCTGCACTCTCACCAAATGGACGAATTCCAGGAGTTAAAGTTAAAAAGTTTTGTGTAGTACTGTTTTTTATCATATTGCTTTCAAAAACTGAACAAACAACACCATTTAAACCACTCTCATAAGCATCTTTCGCAAACTGTGTTGCTTTTTTCTCTATGCTTTGCCCATAAATAACTTCAAAGGATGGCTCATTAAAACTTGTCAAAGCAGTAACCGCCAAAACTATAGGAGGGTTCTCTATACTACTAAGTCTATCCATTACCATACTCATGGCTTTCTTACCACTTGAAGCATGAACATTGAACATGTCCACCCCAAGAGATGCCATAGACTCAGCTGCATCAGCCATAGTATTTGGTATGTCATAAACCTTTAAATCTAAAAAAAGTTTAAAGCTTGGATTTATAGCTTTTAACTCTTCTAAAAGTGCTTTTCCATCACGAATGTACGAGCGTAAACCCACTTTTAACCAAACATCTTCGCTCTTGATTAACTTTGCTAAATCTAAATTTTCTTTAGAAGTAGGTAGATCAAGAGCAACACATAGTTTCACTACTTTGCCTTGTTTTTCATGACAGCATCTAAAACACCATTGATGAACTTTGGACTTGTGTCATTGCATAGTTTTTTAGCTAGCTCTATTGCTTCGTTTATAACAACTACATCATCTAAATCACTATGTAAAATTTCATATGTTCCAAGTCTAAGAATTGCTCTTTCTATGTTTCCGATCTCACTTAAATTCCACTCTTTTAAGTAGCTATTTATGACCTCATCAACACTCTCAAGATTTATCTTTATTCCACTATAAAGCTCTTTTGCAAACTCAAGTTGCTTGTTTCTAATCTTTTTCTCTTCAAAAAGGTCATCTACGAACTTATCTATTCCATCATTTCCTATGTCACTTGCATACAAAAGTCCTACAATACTCTCTCTTACTTGATGTCTAGTTGCCACTTATAGTCCTTTATACAAACTTACCATCTCAATAAGTCCTGTCATAACTTCAAAGCCTTTGTTTCCAGCTTTACTTCCTGCTCTTTCTATTGCTTGCTCAATCGTATCAGTTGTTAGAACACCAAATACAACTGGCATCTGATACTTCAACGCACAACTAGCAACTCCCTTAGTAGCCTCAGCAGATATATAATCAAAATGAGGTGTACTACCACGAATCACAGCACCAACACAACACACAGCATCGTACTTTCCTGAAGCAAGTACTTTGTCAAGAGCCAAAGGTATTTCAAATGCCCCTGGGACTAAAATCAAATCAAGTTTACTCTCATCTCCGCCATGTCTTAAAAAAGAGTCTTTTGCTCCCTCTACCAACCTATCTGTGATAATATGGTTAAATCTTGCATTTATTATCGCTATCTTTTCACTACCATCTAGTGAAAGTTTGCCTTCTATTACTTTCATTTTATTCCTTAGTTTTTTTATTTATTATACAATATTTTTATTTTAAACTATTTTGTATAGCTTTTATATCTTCTATAGTTTTTCCAAGTGCCTGTAAATCCAACATATTTGGTCCGTCACAAAGTGCTTCACATGGGTTATCATGTGTTTCAAAAAAGAAACCATCAACTCCAATAGCAGCTGCCCCTCTTGAAAGTGGTGCTACAAACTCTCTTTTTCCTCCACTTGTTCCTCCTGCCATTCCTGGCATTTGAACTGAGTGGGTTGCATCAAAAACTACTGGTGCAAACTCGTTCATAATCATAAAGCTTCTCATATCTACTACCAAATTTCCATAACCAAAAGTGCTTCCTCTCTCAGTCAACCATACTTTATTTGCTCGTGCTACTTCTTTACCCTCTTCCATCACTCCACGAGTCTCTAGTACTTTTTTTACTGAGTATCTCATGTCTGCTGGGTTTAAAAACTGCCCTTTTTTTATGTTGACAACCGCATCTGTTTTTGCAGCAGCAACAAGTAAGTCCGTCTGACGACACAAAAATGCAGGAATTTGAAGAACATCAACAACTTCACCCACTGGTTTTGCTTGGTCTGGCACATGGATGTCAGTCAAAAGGTTGTACCCAAACTCACTTCTAACCTCATCAAGAAGCTTTAAGCCCTCGTCCATCCCTGGACCTCTAAAACTGTCTAAACTTGTTCTGTTTGCTTTGTCAAAACTAGATTTAAAGTAAAAATCTATAGTTTCATCTTCGTGATATTTCATAAGCTGTTTTGCTACTGAGAAAAGCTTTTCTCTACTCTCTATAACACAAGGTCCTGCTATAAGTATCATTGTTTGTCCTATATGTATATTTTTAAATGATTATACCTAATCATCACATAAAATTTACTTTTGATTTAACTACTCTATTGAAATATAAATTTCTATTTCATTTTGATTTTTATAAAATTCAAAATCAGTTGTGTATATTCTCTTATATTGGGAATTTTCATTTGAAAAAAAGTCCCAAATTTTACCCCAAGTTTCTATTATGGCTT
>CAZHBU010000092.1:0-4491 GCA_964530865.1 uncultured Sulfurospirillum sp. | reverse complement strand
ACTTGGCAAAGCTTCCCATTTGCTACTTTGTAGACTCTATTAGCTATTAGCTCACAGTCGTTAAGGTCATGAGTAACCATGATGGTGTATAACCCTCTTTTTTTAGATATACTTTTTACTAAATCTAACATTTTTGATCTAGTTTGCAAGTCCAATCCTGTGAATGGTTCATCTAAAAGCAAAATAGGTTTTTTTCGTATGAGTGAGCGAGCAAGTGCCACTCTTTGGCTCTGTCCTCCTGAGAGAGATGAAGCAAGTTTGTTTTCAAAACCTTCTAGACCAACTTCTTTTAAGATATCTCTTGCTTCTTGTAGTTCTTCATCTTTGGGTTTAAAAGAGGTGCTAATGCCAAGAAGTACGTTTTTCATAACAGTAAGATGCTCAAAAGTATTATACTTTTGAAAAAGTGTAGTTATAGGTCGCTTTTCTGGACTAAGACTCTCTATTTCCTCATTTTGGAAACTTATACTACCACTCATTTGAGTCAAAAAGCCAGCTATCAAATCTAGTAGAGTAGATTTGCCACTACCACTCTCTCCGATGATGCCAACTATCTCATTTTTGTCTACATGTAAGGAAAAATCATAAACTGTTGTTTCGTAAGAGTAAGTTAAACTATTTATCTGAAACATTTTTGAAAACCTTTGGTAAAAATATAAAGATACTAAGTGTTAAAACAAGTAGTATCAGAGCGACTCCTGCGCCATCTTTGGTTTGATATGAGCCCATAAGTTGGTACAAGTACCAAGGCAAGGTTGTGATTTCGTTACTTCCAAACAGTGCAATAACTCCTAAATCTCCCAAAGAGAGACAAAAAGAGAGAGCAAAGACATATGCAATAGAAGATTTCAAGTAGGGCCATTCACAATAGAGCCATCTTTTGCTTCCGCTTAGATTTAGAGCAAAAGAGAGTTTGTCGTACCTCTGGGCAATTTTATGCATAGGCGGGTAGATGATAGAAAGTGCAAAAGGCAGTGACATAAGCACATTTGCACATAAAACTGCCCCTAATGCCCAAAGTATAAGTGGTGCTTGAAACTTTTGTGAAAACAGAAAAAATCCAAGACCAAGGATGAGTGAGGGGATTGCTAAGTAGATGTTGCCTGAAAAGGCTATGAGTAGATTAAAAAAGTTTGTAACTTTTGATTTTTTTATTCTATGATTAATGTTGAAGTTTCTTCTTGTGTTACTAATAAAAATAGAAAATATAACGGTTAACAGACTTGAAATAGTGGCTATACCCAAGCTTGTAAAAAGAGATTTTAGAAAGAGTTCATCAGTCAAAATCTTTGTAAAATTTGCTCCTAGCCCATCTATAAAAACAGATATAAGAGGCAAGATAAAAAGAGCAGTCGAAAACCAGATGATAGAAGTTTGAAAAAACTTTATTGTTTTTGGCTCGCTCCACAGTACTTTAGAGCTTTGTGTTTTTATGTTTGAAACTCCTACTTTGAAGTTTGCAGAGAGAAAAACTAAAACCATAGTGATACTAAGTTGAATCAGAGCAAGTTTCAAAGCTAAAGGTATATCAAAATCAAGTCTAACAGCTTCGTAAATTGCAACTTCTAAGGTGTTATAAGCTGGTGAGCCACCAAGTGTAAGGACGATAGCAAAAGAAGTAAAACAGAGCAAAAATATAGTCGAAGAGATACTTTTCAAAGAGAGTTTAATAGCAGGAAACTCTATAAGCCAGAACCTCTTAAAAGAAGAAAAACCAAGACTTTTTGCAAGCTTGTATCTTTCTCTTGGAATTGACTCAAAGATGTGCAGTAAACTTCTTGTAGCAAACGAGGCATTAAGATAGACATGAGCGATTAAGATTCCACCTAAACCGTAGATAGAGTTGTCAAATGAGTGGCCAAAAAGGTACATAAGCCCTCTGTTTACCCAGCCATTGTTCCCTAAAACTGATATGATTCCAAAAACGACTATGAGTGTAGGTAAAACAAGTGAAGAAGACAAAAGTGCCACCAAAAAATCTCGCCCTCTAAACGAGTTTTGATGAGCCAACGACCAAGCCAAAAGAGTACCGATAACAATAGAGATAAGAGTAGATAAAAAAGCCTGAAAAACAGTGAATTTTATAAGACCTATAGTTCTATCGGTTATCAAAGAGCTTGAAAAAGCTTCATAACCTGAGCTTAAAAAGAGTATATAAAATACTCCAAAAGCTAAGAGTAGTAACGCAAAAGAGATAACGCCCCCAGGTATGATTGAGAGGCAAAATCTATTTATGCTATTTGAACGCATCTAGCCATTCGTTTTGGTATGTTTTTCTGTTTTTATCTATGGTTTCATCATCTAAAAGAAGCATTTTTGAAGGTACATGTAAAGTGTTAAATCCTTTTGGTAAGCCTTCTTTAGTTTTAACTACAGGGTATGACCAGTTTGTAGTCGGGATGATGTTTGCAAAAGTTTCACTAAGTGTAAACTCTAAAAACTGTTTTGCAAGTTTTTTGTTTTTAGATGACTTGAGTATTGCTGCAACTTCTACTTGTCCGTAGTGACCCTCTTTGAAGTTAGCAGTTTTAAAGTTGTTTTTACCCTCAGCTATGATGTGATAAGCTGGTGAAGTTGTGTAAGACAGAACCATGTCAGCTTCGCCTTTTAAAAACAGTCCATAAGCCTCGCTCCATCCTTTTGTAACGGTAAGTATGCGCGGAGAGAGTTTTTTCCAGTACTCATTTGCTTTGTCACCATATACTTTTTTTATCCAAAGCATGAGTCCTAGTCCTGGAGTTGATGAGCGTGGGTCTTGGATGATGATTTTAAAATCTTTTGGCATATTTAGAAGTTCATCAAATGAGTTAGGAATTTTTTTAGTTCTGTTTGAGTCATAAACAAAAGCAAAATAACCATAGTCGTACGGTAAAAAGACTTTATCGCTCCATGTTACAGGAAGAGATAGTTTAGAAGTATCTATGTCGTGCTCCATAAAAAGACCAGTTTTTCTTGCAATGCCAGCTGAACTTTTGTCTAGTCCTAGAAGTATATCGGCTTTTGTGTTTACACCTTCGAGTTGGATTTTTCTTAGAGTTCCAATGGCACTTGAGGTTGAAACAAACTCTAGATTACAGTTACACTTTTTTTCAAAAGCCTCTTTTACTTTTGGAGCAGGCCCCCAAGAAGCAGTAAATGAGTCGTAAGCGTAAACAACTAGTGTTGATTTACTTGTTTGTAGTAAATTTGTTGGGATTAGTATATAAAAAAGTATTGTTGCTACTGATATATATAAAACATATTTTATTGATTTATTCATCGAATTTTCCTTTTCCTACGCTTGCATTACCAAGATCAGGTTATTAGGGTATTATCTCAGCCGATATTAGGCACCCCACAGACAGTTTGTCAGATTATATAAAATTTTATATTAATTATTGCCATCTATTGGTTGATAGCTATAATCTTGTATTTTACCATAATCAGATTTATAGCTGATTTCAATAGGTCGACAACAGACTCTACAATCTTCTATGATTGTGATTTTATCATCGCCTATGTCGGTATCAAGGTAGAGTGTTATGCCTTGCCAACAGTATGGACAAGTTATGTTAATCTTTTCCATTTATCTTAAAAGAGGAAGCTTGTTGAGCATCTCTTCACAATAATCCCACTGGTCTAAGTTTTTTTCCCACTTTCTAGGGATGGCTTCTACTCCATTAGTTCCACTAGCTTGCTTGCCAGGATGATAGTTTTGAGCACCCCAGCCAATACCATGAGTTTGACCACCCATCATCTCTCCTGGTGACATAAACTTTTCAATAGACTTGTTGCCATAAGCCTTGTAGATTTTCTCAGCATCATACTCATAGTGGCTTCCTAAACACAAAGCATCTCCTACGATTGAGCCAAAAAATGCACCTTTTATTCTCTGTTCTTTTGTAATGTTATTCATAATCTATCCTTGTATAATTCTCTTGTTAAAACTCTTTCATCAACCAAAGCTTTGCCTATGGTAAAGTGATATAAAGATTGAAATTTGTTTGATTTTAAGCCCAATAAGTCGTGGAAAACATCGTCCAAATAACAACCTATGCCAGTTGCTTGAAAACCGACTGCTGTAGTTTCAAGGTAAAGTTGTTGTCCTATGGCTCCACATTCCCAGTAAAGCTCTTTGTATCTATGTGCGCCATGTTCTACAATTTCATCTGCAAATGGACACAACATGCCTAATGAAAAAGCTCCATCACTTGCAATGCCTTGGTTACAAGATATATTTTGAGCTGTTGTTCTAAAGTCACCATAGGAAAGAGCAAATAGATCTTCATCTACTTCTTCCCACTCAAAGTTTTCATTCATTGAAGATTTCAGATCATCAAGGTACGTTTTTGCTCTTAAAAAGATATACAGACCTGATTTTAAGCCTTCAACATTGTGTACAAATAGAACTAAATTTGCTAAGTTTTCAAACCCACTAAAACTCTCTTTTGTGCTTTGAAGTATGGTTTTGAACTTTTCAAAAGAGATGAGGCTATTTGTCTCGTCCATCAT
>CAZHBU010000091.1:0-4689 GCA_964530865.1 uncultured Sulfurospirillum sp. | reverse complement strand
TATATCTATGCCCATACTTAAAACTCTATTTGCTTTGTCATATGTTGGGGCAATGTTGTTAAACATTTCTACTATTTTTTGTTGTTTGTCCAAGATAGTACCTTTTTTTATAATAAGTGACAATTATACAATAAAAAGATTATAACTTCATTTAGTTTATGGACAGCTATTTACTTTATTGATTATATGAGATTTTTATAAAAGGAAGCCTTCGCTTCCTTTTATATGTAAAGCTATCTTTACTTAGTTTTGATTTTCTTGTACCAAATACTGTGGTGTTCTTTCACATACTCTTCGTCCATTTCACCAGTTTTAAACATAGCTTTATAAGATGCTTTATTTGTAGGGTGTGTCGCTAAGTAAATATGAATTAACAATAGCAATCCAATAAATATAAAACTAATTGCATGTGCTCCTCTTGCATATGCAACTATTTCTATACTAAACAAATCTCTAAAAAGTAGCATGTATCCTGAAATTGTTAGTACAATCATACAAAGTACAATGCCTTGTGCAAAAAACTTTTGTCCTGTATTCATCTTTCCAAAAGTTGCATGCTCTTGTTTAATATAAAACTTCCACATCTCCTTAGTTCCATCAACAGTGGCTTTTAAACCCCATTTATCTGGCCACATACTCAATTTAGTAAATTTTACTAACATTAAAAAAACATATGGTATCGCCAACAATGTTAACAAAAATGCACTACTATAGTGAATAAAACGTAAAAAAGACATACCAGCAGAAAGAACATCTTGATTACTAGTAAATGCTGCTACAGGAATACCTATACCATATGCAATAAAATCAAATTTATGTGACAATACTGGCAACCCAGATATAGTTAAAAATGCTATAAAATGGACTATATGACCATGAAAAAACCTCTCTATATTACTATATGCAGTTATTTTTTTACCCATCATCTTTCTCCCTCCTCTTCTCTTATTTTTTCTTTTCTTTTTCCTAACCAATAGACAAGATGTCCTACTGAGCCTACTGCTATAGCAACAGCCCCAAGAGCACCTACTTCTTTGGCAATCTCTCTAGCTTGCATTACTGGTCTTATTGGGTTTGTATCTAATTGATATGCATCTAAATCTTCTTGAGGGATAATCGTCACCCAATGTAGTGCTCCTACATAATTATTAACTTTATCTATACCATAAACTATATGTTTTTTTCCAGTTACTTTTGTATAGAGATTAGCTCTCTTATGTGCCTCTTTTAAAACATCATTTTTTGTACCACTAAACATAGCTTCCGTAGGGCAAATATTGACACAACTTGGTTTTAATCCATTTTCAACTCTATCATAACAACCATGACATTTGTATGCTTTGCCATTTTCAATCACAGGTACATCAAAAGGACAAGCATCAATACAAGAACTACAACCAATACATGTATCTTGATTTATTACTACTTCCGTGCCATCTCTTCTAGTTATTGCATCTACTGGACATATTTCAAGACAAGGAGCAAGTTCACAATGGTTACAATGATGAAAAGCCGTGACTTGTCTAGCATTTGGAAATGTACCTATCTCTCTTCTTTTAGGTGTTAAGTGATTTTGATACTCCAATTTACTTTGCACACTTTTTTCTACACCAACATGATCCTCTCTTTGAAGTCTTAATCTGTTTTCGGCAGAACACCCAACCATACACGCAAAACAACGAATACACGGTGTAGTGTCGTAACATTTCATATTTACACTCATTATGCTCTCCTTATTTTAACAGTGAAATCTTGTGATGGGTTTCCAGCAGTAAGTGGACTAAACAAAAATTTACTTAAGTGATTTGGATTAAATCCACCTTTTTTGTGATGATGTAAATGTTCTGTAAACTTATCAAAAGAACCAGCTGCTATGCCATAATACGAAAATAGGGCATCTTCTTGAACTGTTTCACTAAGTCTAATTTTTGCTACTGAAACAATCTCTGGAAGTTTTGGATTATATATTTTAACTGTATCTCCATTTTTAAGTCCTAGTTTCTCACCTTTTTTCTTGTTAATAAAAATATGATCTGCGTAATGTTCTTCAAAAATAGATTTAAATAACATATTATTTTTTGTCTGCTGTCCTGTAAATGTACCTAGTGGATGAAAACCAGTAATTGGCACAAATTCATCATTTGATAAGCTAGTTTTTTCTTGTAAAAAGAATGGTTTATTATACACAGGAAGAGGATTTGCATACTCAGCATCTTCGTGTCCACTCTCTTTTAGTTCTTTATATTTTTTTGCTAATAATGTGGAATATATTTCCCATTTTCCAGTTTTTGTCTTTACTTTTATCTTATAATGCTTATCTCCTGCCCAGACTCTTCCCTCAAGCAACTCTTGCAAAGTAGGAATTGTACTTTTTTCTTTAGAAGTAATACCATGAATTCCAGCATACTGCTTTTCCCAAATAGACATCATCCCTTTTGTATTATACTCACCAAAATGTTTCTCATATGTGGTAGCAGAAAAAATTCTTTTTGCAAGTTCATTAACAATCCAATATCCACTTTTTGATTCACCTAATGGCTCTACAGCTTTACGGTTAACTCCAAGTGTTGCCAATGGACTTTTCCATTTTCCGTTGAGACATTCATCTCTTTCCATAAAAGTTGCATCAGGCAAGATTACATCTGCAAACATAGTAGTTTCATTCCAATAAGGACTTACAAACACTATCATCTCTAGTTTTTTCAGAGCCTCTATGACTTTTTTTGACCCAACAGAGCCTCCTACAATATTTTGTCCCCAAAAAAATCCAAGTCTTTGCTTGTATGGTTCTTCTGTCAATATTGCTTCAATCCATGCTCTTCTGTAAAACTTTACATTTATAAAAGGTTTATTGTTATCATTTTTTGACAACCATTTTGAAATGCTAGGCTCTGCAACTTTTGGTGCATGTATAGCTTTTCCTAATTTAACTTTTCCATTGGAAATAACCCCGCCTTTTTGACCATAAACCCCTAAAATAGCATTTATCTGTGTAATCAAAAACTTTTCTCTTAAACTGCTTGCATATCTTTCACTTCTGTATCCTCTTTCTATGAAACAAGCCGGTTTTGCATCACCAAGTTTTTTAGCTATTTTTCTAATTTGTGAAGCCTCCAGAGTTGTCTCTTTTGCTGTCCATTCAGGTGTATATTTAGCACAAGAATCCATCATTAATTGTAATGCTGTTTTACAGTCTACTAAAGTGTCTTCAACATCAACAACGTATGTACCTAAAAGTTCTGTACCTTCATGATATTGTGATTTGAAACCAAATCCTGAAGAAGTAGCGACATAGTAGTCTTCAATTTCTATCTCTTTACCTTTTTTCATCTTTGTAATTGTTTGAGTTAAAACAGGAAGTCCTGTTTTTATATCAATTAACATGTCTGCATTTGTTTTTTTAAGTAAATGATTTTTGTCATAATATTTTTTTGTAAATATCTCATTCATCAAGCCTAGCAGGAACGCTGTATCTGTACCTGGTTTAATTGGCGCCCAATCTGTCAGACTTTCACCTGCTTCTGAAGGTTTTCTTGGATCTACAACTACAATTTCCATCCCATTTTTTTTACCCGCCCCATAGGTTTTCCCCCAAGGGTGACACACTAAAGCTCCACCAACATTTCTTTGTATCAAAACACCATATTTAGCAAATTCGTGGTCAGCACTTACAGCAGATGTACCAGGACCTGCAACAGCAGATAACTTGGTCCCACCCATTACTGCACCAAAACCAATAGGTAAAGATGAACCAAAACAAGTATCGCCATATCCAACTATATTGGGAGTACCATAAAGCTGAAAAAATCCTTTATCTAATCCCCCAGCAGAACTAAATCTAGGAAGATATGCTACAGATTTAGCATCTCCTTCTTCCTTAATGGTGTTCATTTTTTTTGCTACCATATCTAAAGCTTCTTCCCATGATGCTTTACGAAATTTACCTTCACCTCTTTTACCTGTTCTTATAAGTGGTGTGGTAATCCTATCAGCATCATATAATGTACCTATAGCTCCAGCAGCTCGACCACATATGGCACCATAAGGAGTCCCCATATTTGGTTCAAGTCTTACTACCCTTCCATTAAGTACAGTAGCAATGGCTGGACACTTTTGAGCGCACATCCTACATAAAACACTAACTTTTCGTTCTATGTTAAAATCAGCAGATGTTATTGTTTTAGCTTTAGCAATTGAGGGTATGCCCAATGCTGTACTTGCAACAGTAGCAGCTCCTACCTTTAAAAATTCTCTTCGAGTTGTTTTACTCATGAGTAAATCCTTTTTATTATCTATTTACCATTGATGAACCTCATCAAAGTAATTCATTGACGAATTATAATCCAACAAAAAGGGAAAAAGGGGGGGGATATTGAAATTAATATCCACTACTTAAATTTCAATAAGCTAGTATTAAAAATATTTTTAATATACTTAATAAAATTTATTATAAAAGGACATGTAATGAAAAACTTTTTTAAACTTACAATTTTAAGTTTAGTTATATTAGGAATTATCACAGGATGTGGGCAAACACCAACAATACAGAATATAAACAACTCTAACTACTTTGCACAAGCACAAGCAAAAAGTAGTATAGCAAAAGCTATAAAAAGAGCCGCTTCAAGCAAAGGCTGGAGAACAAAAACAGTTAAAAATGGACTTATTGAAGCAAATATATTGGTAAGA
>CAZHBU010000090.1:0-5197 GCA_964530865.1 uncultured Sulfurospirillum sp. | reverse complement strand
AACCAAAGATTATTTTTCAAGACAAAAAGATAATAGCAGTTGATAAACCTGCCTTTATGACAACAGAAGAAGTTGCAAGAAGTTATGCAGATTTTACACTATTACATCGTTTAGACAAAGAGACAAGTGGAGTTTTGCTTTTTACAAAAGATGAAGAGTTCCATGAGGAAGCAGTTAAGGCTTTTAAGAGAAGAGAAGTAGTAAAAGATTATATTGCAGTAGTTCAAGGTAAATGCATAGAGCCTGTAACAATAAACCAACCAATTATAACTATAAAAAAAGGAAATACTCTTTTTAGTAAAGTGGTAGATGAAGGCAAAGATGCAATAAGCCACGTAGAACCTTTAATGATAGAAGGTAAACTTTCAAAAGTAAAAGTAAGAATTGAAACAGGAAGGACACACCAGATAAGAGCTCACTTAAAAAGCATTAATACTCCTGTTTTAGGTGACACTCAATACGGTGCAAAACCATTTAAAAGAGTGATGCTACACGCTTGGAAAATAGAACTACTTGGATATAAGTTTGAGAGCAAAGAGCCAGGTGAGTTTGTTCGTGTTATGAATATGGGGTAATGAGGTTTAAGCTTTATCAAATTTAAAGTAGAATTTGAGTAGTATTATACCCCTCTAATAGAGAAGATAATTAAATACCAAGGAAGATATTTTGTTCGAGATTTTAACTGATTCATTTAAAACAGCGGTAAATAAAATAAGATTTGCAGATGATGAGAAGTCACTTAAAAAGGCGCTTGATACGCTGAAAAAGTCACTTTTAAAAGCTGATGTTCACCATAAAGTGGTGAAAGACTTATTAAAAGTAGTTGAAGTTGAGACAAAAGCAAAAGGTATTGGTCAGCTTAATTTTCTTACATCTTTGAAAGATAACTTAACAACTACTCTAACAGCTCCTGGAAATCAAGGGTTTGTTTATGCTTCACAAGCTCCTACCAGAGTTTTGATGGCTGGGCTTCAAGGTAGTGGTAAAACAACGACAACAGTAAAACTAGCAAATTATCTTAAACTTAGACAGAAAAAAGTTCTAATCGCAGCGTGTGACCTTCAAAGACTCGCAGCGGTTGAGCAACTAAAACAGCTTTGTGAACAAAATGAGTTAGATCTGTATTTTGATGAAGATGAGAAAAATCCAGTAAAAATAGCAAAAAATGCAGTTAAAAAAGCAAAAGAGGGTCTTTATGATGTTCTTTTAGTTGATACAGCCGGTCGTTTAGCGATAGATGAAGAGCTTATGAGTGAGCTTAAAGATGTTCAAAAAGCGATAGAGCCTGATGAAGTTTTTTATGTAGCAGATTCTATGACAGGACAAGATGCTATTAGAAGTGCTGGTACATTTAATGATAAACTTGGCATTAGTGGTGTTGTTCTTAGTAAGTATGATGGTGATAGTAAAGGTGGAGTTGCCCTTGGTATTGCAAAGCAGATAAACATTCCACTTCGTTTTATAGGAACTGGTGAAAAAGTAGCAGATTTAGAACTTTTTGTTCCAGATCGTATTGTTAATCGTCTTATGGGTGAGGGTGACCTAGAAACACTTGCTGAAAAAACAGCGGCTGTAATAGATGAAAAACAAGCAAAAGCGATAACGAAGAAGATTAAAAAAGGTGAATTTAACTTTAATGACTTTTTAGATCAGATGGAGCAGATGAAGAAGCTTGGAAGTATGAAGTCTCTTATAGGTATGATTCCCGGTATGTCTGGTATGGCTGGAAAGCTAAAAGATATAGATTTGGATAACTCTGTTGAGATGAAAAGAATCAAAGCTATGATAGGCTCTATGACTAAAAAAGAGCGCGAAACTCCTTCGCTGCTAAATAACACAAGAAAAAGAAGAATCGCAGAAGGTTCTGGACTTTCAAATATGGACGTAAACAAGTTTTTAAAGCAATTTAAAAATGCTTCAAAAATGGCAAAGAAGTTCTCCGGTAAAAAAGGTATGCAAGACCTACAAAACATGATGGCTCAAGCGAAGCAGAGCGGTATACCAAGATAAACTTAAGGGTTATTTAGATATAATCCTCAAATCGTTTGGCCTATGAAATAATCCCTCTGTGATTATAGGCTGTAAAAAACGTCTGAAAAGGCGGTAAGAGGCACAATAAACTACTACAATAATTTATTTTGCCCCATAATTACCTCCAATATATTAACTTTAAGGAATGACATGACAGTTGTTAGATTAACAAGAATGGGTAGAAAGAAAAAACCTTTTTACAGAATCGTAGTTACAGATAGTAGAAAAAGAAGAGATGGTGGTTGGATAGAGTCAATTGGTTATTATAACCCTATGACACAGCCAGCAGAGCTTAAGTTTGACGAAGAGAGACTTGCTTACTGGAAAAGCGTTGGCGCTAAACTAAGTGATAGAGTCGCAAGAATAACTAAGTAAATATAATGATAGAGAAATTTCTCGAAGAGTTTGCAAAACTTGTTGTAGATAATCCTGAGTTAGTAAGAGTTGAAAAAAAAGATATTGATGATACTTTTTGTGAAGTTACCATCACTGCTGACAAAGCCGATACAGGTAAACTGATTGGTAAAGATGGCAAGATGATAAACTCACTTAAAACTCTTATTTCTGGCTGTAAAGCTAAAGATGGAAAATCTTATAGAGTAACAGTTAAAGCGAACGATGAGTAAAAAAGAGTCTCCTCTAGAAGTCGCGCAAGTTGGGCGACTTGTAGGTCTTAGGGGTGAGCTTAAACTTCATATTCATAGTGATTTTCCTGAACAGTTTTGTGCTGGAAAAACATTTACTACACAGAAAAAACTTACACTTGAAATACTCTCTTATAACGAAAAAAGAGGATTAGTTCTTTTTCGTGGATACGAGAGTCGAGAGTCGGCAGGTTGTTTAGTAAATTCGTACTTAATGACGTCTATGGAGGCTACACTTGAAGATTGTAGTCTTGATGATGATGAGCTTTTTTGGTTTGATATTATCGGCTGTGTTGTAAAAGAAGATGAATCTATTTTAGGTGTTGTGAGTGACATAGAGAGAATTGGTGATACTGACTATTTGGTCATTAAAACCAACAAAACTTTAGTCGATAAAAAACTCTCAAAGACTTTTTTTCTACCATATATCGACAGATATGTACTTTTCGCTAATAAAGATGAAAAAGTTGTACATGTAAAAGATGGATTAGAACTTTTAGAGAGTAGCTGATGAAATTTACTTATGTGACGTTGTTTGAAAACTTAATTTCTCCATATTTTGAGGATTCTATACTAAAAAGAGCGATTGAAAAAGACCTTCTTAGTATAGAGTTCTATAATCCGAGAGATTATACAACTAATAAGCATAACAAAGTAGATGATTATCAAGCTGGAGGTGGAGCAGGGCTTTTGCTTAATGCTCAGCCACTATTCGACACTCTAAAAGAGATAAAAAAAAGAGACCCAAAGGCTCATTTTGTTTTTCCTGCTCCTGCTGGAAAAGCATTTGTTCAAGCTGATGCAAAAAGGCTTGCAAGCAAAGAGCATATTGTATTTGTCAATGGCAGATATGAGGGTATAGATGAAAGAGTTGTTGAGACATATGCTGATGAGATTTTCTCAATCGGTGATTATGTTTTAACAGGCGGTGAGTTAGCTAGTTGCGTGATGAGTGATGCGATAAGTAGAAACGTTAGTGGTGTTTTAGGAAATGTAGACTCTTTGAGTGAAGAGAGTTTTGAAGAGAAGCTTTTAGAAGCTCCTTCTTTTACTAAACCTGCTGTTTTCCAAAACAAGTCTGTTCCCTCAGAGTTTTTAAAGGGAAATCACGCTAAAATAGCCAACTTAAAAAACAAGATGGCAAAACTGAAGACAAAATACTTCAGACCAGACCTCTATGCTCGCAGTTGTGCGGAGTAACGTACGTCTGTATCCATAAACCATAAGGAAACTTAAATGAGAAATAAATATATAGAGTCTTTTGAAAAAGCTCAAATAGCAGAAAAAAATGTACCAGATTTTAGAGCTGGCGATACTTTAAGAGTAGCTGTTGAGATTAAAGAGGGTGATAAAAAAAGAATCCAGAACTTTGAAGGCGTATGTATCGCTAGACGTGGTGAAGGAACTGGTGAAACTTTTATGGTTAGAAAAATCGGAGCTAACTCTGTTGGCGTTGAGAGAATTTTCCCAATCTACAGTGACAGTATTGATAGCATTACAGTTCTTAGACGTGGACGTGTAAGAAGAGCTAAGCTATTCTATCTACGTGAGAGACGTGGTAAAGCTGCAAGAATCAAAGAATTAAAAAAGAAGTAATTATTTAAGCGGTTCAATTGAACCGCTTTATTTTTCTAATAGTCTCACTTCTTGGTGAAGCTTTAGTGAGAGGAATTTTTTAGGAACTTGTTCTTAAAAAAGGAGACAGTTAAGTGAAAATCGAACAAGAGTGTTTAGATTGCATCTACAATCAATCTACTCGTGTATCTGACTTTTTAAAAGTTACTCCTACCCAAGCAAAAAATATATCTAAAATAGCAAAACAACATATAGAAAAATTCGACCATAATTCTACACCTCCTCATAATGCAACACCTATGTATGAAGATATAGCCACCTACTTAGAAGTAGATGATATATATGCTGTAATGAAAGAAGAAGCTTCTAAAAAGGCACTTAGCTTTGTTACTACATGTAAAGACAATATAAATAGCATGGAAGATAGACTAGAAGGCGCCATAAAAACTGCAATTGCAGGCAATGTTATAGACTTGGCAGCAGAAGTTATGTTTGATTTAGATGAAGAGATAGCAAAGATATTCAAAACAGATTTTGCCATAGATGATTTTAAGAGCCTTAAAGAAAAACTTTCACAAACAAAAGTTTTAGTTTATCTAGCCGACAACGCTGGTGAAGAGATCTTTGATAAAATTTGCATTGAGACCATAAAAGAGTTATATCCAGATATAGAAGTTTACTATTTTGTTAGAGGAAAGCCAATCATAAATGACTTGACTATATCTCACGCTAAAAAATCAAAGCTTCATGAAGTGGCAACTCTTATAGATAGTGGAGTTCCAACCCCAGGATATGTTCAAGAGTTTGCTTCAAAAGAGGCGAATAAACTTTTTAATAGCGCTGATTGTATCATTTCAAAAGGAATGGGAAATTATGAATGTTTAGGTGAAGAGAAAAATTTACCTATACATTTTTTACTGAAAGTAAAATGCCAAGTTGTTGCACGC
>CAZHBU010000089.1:4537-5679 GCA_964530865.1 uncultured Sulfurospirillum sp. | reverse complement strand
ACAACTTCTTGAAACTTGTTAAAGTAACTGTTTTTAAGTGCTTCTAAATCAGCAGACACATCGTTACATGTAAAGCCTGATTTTTCTATTTGTCCTATTTTAGTTACACTTAAACCAAGTTCTTTTGCCATGTTTTCAAACACAACATCATTTTTAACTTCAACGATAGCACGTGAAAAACTCTCTGAAAAAATGTCTTTGCTGTCGAGAAGTTCAACGCTACATGTAACACCATATCCACTTACTGAACTCATCTTTGCTAAAGCTATAACAATTCCACCTACATTAACATCTTTTGCGGCACTTATAACGTCTGCTTTATTTGCTTCAATTATAAGCTCCCAAAGTGCTAACTCTTTGTCGTAGTCAATGATAGGAAGTTTTCCCTCTACTTTGTTGTAAAGCTCTTTCATATAAAGACTTCCACCAAACTCGCTTCTAGTTTCACCTACAAGATAAAGTGAAGCTCCAACTTCTTGAAATGAGCTTGGAAGAACTTTTTCTGCACTATCGTTTAATCCAACCATAGCAATCGCAGGAGTTGGGTATACCCCTACTCCATTTGTTTCATTGTAAAGTGATACGTTTCCACTGACAACTGGAGTATCTAGCTTTAAACAAGCCTCTTTGATTCCATAACAACCCTCAGCAAACTGCCACATAACTTCTGGATTTTCTGGGTTTCCATAGTTTAGACAATCTGTAATCGCTAAAGGTCTAGCCCCACTCATAGCAACATTACGACCACTTTCCATAACAGCAGCAGCAGCTCCACCTTTAGGGTCAATGTAGTTATAACGAGGGTTACAATCACTACTCATGGCAATTGCTTTTCCATTCTCTTTTACACGAATACAACTTGCATCAAGACTTCCTGGTGCTTTAATTGTATTTGTCTGAACCATTGAATCATACTGCTCAAAAATCCAAGATTTATCTGCAACTTCAACTGAGCTAAAAAGTTTTTCAAATGCAGTTTTGTTATCTACTTTTTCAAAAGTATCGATGCAAGTTGAGTTTATTTTATCAAGATAATCAGGACGTCTTACTGGTCTATCATAAATTGGAGCTTCTTCACCAACAGGTAAAACAGGTATGTCTGCTACTCTCTCTCCATGCCAAAAAAGTTCCATATTTCCAGT
>CAZHBU010000089.1:0-4437 GCA_964530865.1 uncultured Sulfurospirillum sp. | reverse complement strand
AATACATCTCTTAAAATTCCACCAACACCAGTTGCAGCACCTTGATAAGGCTCTATAAAACTTGGGTGGTTATGACTCTCCATTTTAAATACAGCTGCCATTCCATCACCAATGTCAATTACACCAGCATTCTCACCAGGACCTTGGATAACCCATGGAGCCTTTGTAGGAAAACCATTTAGGTACTTTTTACTAGACTTGTATGAGCAATGCTCACTCCACATAGATGAAAATATGCCTATCTCCAACATATTTGGTTCACGTCCCATTATCTTTAGTATGTTTTCATACTCATCTTCTGTAATCTTGTGTTTCTTTAAAACTTCTGCTAAATTTTCCATGTTTTATAACCCTATGAATAAAAATTGACTTATTTTACTAAAAAAGTGCTAAATAAGTATTTAAACAATAAAACTTAAAATTTTTATTGTATAATTCCTTTTACAAACAAAGAGGAAGTTAAATGGAAATTGGAACGGTCAAAAAAATGGAGCAAGAGGCTATGAAGTCTAGCATAATTGACTTTAGAAGACTAGGTATTGCTCTTCTTTTTATGGTAGCTGTATTAATCTACAACTACATAAACTCTGGAGGTATTCCAAACAACGTATTTTTAGCAATAGCAGCACTTTTTGGTGCATATATGGCTATGAATATCGGTGCAAATGATGTTGCTAACAATGTCGGACCTGCTGTTGGGTCAAAAGCACTTACAATGGGTGGTGCAATTGCTATTGCCGCAATTTTTGAAGCTGCTGGAGCTTTGATTGCTGGTGGTGATGTTGTTAAAACTATTAAAAAAGGCATCATTGATATAGCTGCTTTTGGCGGACATGCTGATTCTTTTATATGGGCAATGATGGCTGCACTTTTAGCAGCTGCCTTGTGGCTTAACTTTGCTACCATGGCAAAAGCTCCCGTTTCAACTACGCACTCTATAGTTGGTGGAGTTATGGGTGCAGGAATCGCGGCAGCTGGTTTTAGCATAGTTGCATGGGGAACCATGGCAAAAATAGCTGCATCATGGATAATATCACCAGTTCTTGGTGGTATAATTGCCGCAATATTTCTTTTTGCTATAAAAAAGACTATAGTATATAAAGAAGATAAAATCAAAGCAGCAAATATCTGGGTTCCAATTTTTGTTGCTATTATGTCTTGGGCTTTTGTGACTTACTTAACACTAAAAGGTCTAAAAAAAGTTTGGCCACAAATAGTAGATATTTTTGCATTTTTACCAGATACAGGTAAACCTTCATTTTTAACAGCTTCACTTATGGGACTTTGTGTTGCTATATTGGTATATGTTTTTGTAAAAAATAAAATGAAAAATACTCCTAAAGATATTCAAAACAGTAGAGATGGGGTAAATATCCTTTTTACCGTTCCTCTTATCTTCTCAGCAGCTCTTCTCAGTTTTGCTCATGGTGCAAATGATGTTGCAAATGCTATAGGACCACTAGCAGCCATAAACGATGCAGTTATGACGGGTGGTATCTCTTCAAAAGCTGGTATACCTCTTTGGGTAATGGGTGTTGGTGCTATTGGTATTGCTATTGGTCTTGCATTATATGGACCAAAGCTGATAAAAACAGTTGGTTCAGAAATAACTGAGCTAGACCAAATGAGAGCATTTTCTATTGCTATGGCAGCATCTATTACAGTTATTATAGCTTCGCAGCTTGGACTTCCTGTAAGTTCTACCCACATTGCAATTGGCGGTATCTTTGGTGTCGGATTTTTAAGAGAGTATCTTGATAAAACTAATTTTTCAGATATTATAGAAGAAGATAGAAAAAGATTACTTGAGCAAAAGAGTATACTTAAAGCTTACGCTAAAGAGCTTAAAAGAATAGAAAAAAAAGAAGATAAGAAAAAGAAAGACTATCAAAGAATTGCAAAATTATACTCACTTTTAGAAGAAGAGTCAGAAGCAGTAAAAGAGGCTAAAAGACAACTAAAAACCGATAAACAAGTACAGTATGTAAAAAGAGATGCTGTTAAAAAAATAGTTGCTGCATGGGTTATCACTGTACCTGCCGCCGCTATATTATCAGCTGCTATATATTTTATGATAAGAGGAATAGTATTATAAAAACTCTTCAACAAAAAGATTTTTTAATTTTTTTACGTTTAATTATGCTATGGGTTGGTGCTCTATCTTTAGTGATATCTCTACTTTTTTTTATGGCATATAATTGGAATGAACTTGGAAGAATTTTTAAATTTTTTATTGTTGAATCTTTTATGGGGCTTGTTGTTGTATCATACTTTTTTGTTGATAACTATGAAGTTATACAGAAAGTTTTACTTATGTTGGCAAGTATCACTTTGGGTATTTTGCTAGCACTTATTGGACAAACCTATCAAACAGGAGCTGATCCATGGCAACTTTTTGCAGTATGGGCACTTCTAATGTCACCATGGGCATTTTTTGCAAACTTTTCAGCTTTGTGGATACTCTGGATTTTACTTATAAATCTTTCTGCTATACTATATTTTCAAAAGTTTAATCTTCTAATTTTTAACTTAACTGACCATACAATGCTTCTACTTTTTACTATTAACGCATTTTTATGGACAGCATGGAGCTTTTTAGAAAAAAAGTTTGTCACTTTTCAAGATAGTGTTACTATAAAAATTTTATCTTTTTTCACCATATTGTATATAACATTTTTGATTACTTCAAATATATATGCTCATGTAATCAAATGGGAATTATTTGCTCTATATGCAGTGTTTTTAAGCATAATATTTTATATCTATAGAGTCAAAAAACTAAACTTCTACATAATGTTTCTGTATAGTTTATCTATGTTTATTTTCTTTTTTACGCTTGCAACTAAAGTTCTTTCATATATTGAGTCACAAAACTATATTGTTTTCTACTTTTTTATTATATTTGTCATAATTATTCTAACTACAACTATAGTCTCTTGGTTAAAAAGACTAAAGAAGGAGTTATTATGAAAACTCTTACAAGCATAATTCTTGAAAAAGACTCTAAAGAAACCAATTACTGGTTTATAAATATTTTTCATGCAATAGGAGGAGTTTTAACCGCAATTTTTATAATTTTACTAATAGGAACTTCTTTCTCATCAATTTTCAATAATTACTTAGCTATGCTTATTCTTGGTGCTATATTTTTGTTTTTTTCTTTTATTGGTATGGCTAAAATAGATACAAAATTTGCAGAGTATTTTGTGCTTATTTTTGCTTTAGTTGGAGGTGGGCTCATAGTTGCTGGTTTAGTTCAAATGCTGTCATTAAAAAGCTGCGGCATAGGAATAGTCATAGCTCTAGTATACATTGTACTATATGTGCTTATAAACTCTATTGTGCACCGTTTTATCTCATTTTTCCTAGTTCTTTTAGGTAGTTATTATCTCTTTGTACATTTTAATTTAGAGTCATTATATAGCTCTTTCTTGTTTATTTTGACAACTTGGCTATGGGTATATAAAAACGTAGAAAAAAAACATTTATCATTAGCAAGCATCGCAAGTTATACTCTAATCTTTTTTGTACTATTTATAACAAACACACATGATTTACTAATCCAGCAAATTCACTACATGAGTACATACAATCTTTTTCCTCAATCTTTTTTAATGTTCATATACTACATTGTTGGACCTCTAGCAATTTACATACTTTGTAGAAAATATAGGCTAAACTCATACACAACTTTTGCACTTATTGTGGGTACTATTTTGTTTTACTATACACAGCCTCTTGGCATTGATATAGCTAAACCAACAATAGTGCTTCTAATAGCTTTTTATAGAAAGAGTGGAGTACTTACCATATTTGGAACTCTTAGCCTCATATATAGTGTATATATCTACTATGCTATTACTTTTGTAGACTTTTTAACGAAATCTAAACAATTAGCCATTTTTGGATTAACCGTTTTAACATTAACTCTTATTTTACATCTATACTTAAAAAAGAACCACACATGCGTAAAATAACTGTTTTAGTTACATTTATAACAATAATGCTACTTTTAAACTACAATATATTTCAACGTGAAAACCATCTTAAGCATGGTAAATCTATCTTTTTAAAACTCGCACCTGTTGATCCTCGCTCTTTGATGCAAGGTGACTATATGGCATTAGATTATGAAATTTCATCTCAAATCAATACTCATCTTTCAAAAAATAGAGTACCAAATGGCTTAGTCCTAGTAAGTTTAAATAAACAAAATATAGTATCATTCGTATCTGTAAACAAAAATAAAATTGCAAAAGAGAATCAATTATTGATTCAGTACCGTATTCGTGGAGAAAAAATAAAATTTGCTACAAATGCCTTTTTCTTTCAAGATGGAACAGGAAGTCAATATCAAAACGCAAAATACGGAAAATTTAAGGTCAACAAAAAACATGAGCTTCTATTGACCTCTTTACATGATGGAAACTTAACTAA
>CAZHBU010000088.1:0-5845 GCA_964530865.1 uncultured Sulfurospirillum sp. | reverse complement strand
GAGATTTCTATTGCTCAGTATTTTCAGGCTGAGGTTTTAGGGGTTGAGCCTTCGTATCATCTCAATCCTATTTTACTTAAGTCTGGGCGTGAAAGCTCGGCTTCTCTTATTGTTGAGGGGCAGGTTGTGAAGGACAAAGATGTTAGAGAGTATTATCGTGATTTAGATGTTTTAAAACCTTCGGTTCAGAGGTGTTTTGAGTATGTGGAAAGTAGGTATGATTGTGTGATTGCTGAGGGTGCTGGGAGTCCTGTGGAGCTAAATCTGATGGATAAAGATTTGTCGAACATTTTTATAGCTACCAAGTACAAAACAAAAATTATTTTAGTAGCAGACATTGAAAAAGGTGGGGTTTTTGCTTCTATTTGGGGGGTTTACAATCTGCTTCCTAAAGAGTTACGTTTAAATGTCATAGGTGTCATAGTAAACAAGTTTCGAGGAGACATGAGCTTGTTTGATGAGGGAGTTCGTATCATAGAAGAGGAGTTTAAGATTCCTGTGCTTGGGGTTTTGCCTTACGAACCTTTTAACTTGGGCTTTGAAGATAGTGCTAGTTTGACTAACTTTGTTCAAGATTGCAGTTGTGCAAAAAGAAAAATAGCGGTCATTCACTACCCATATATGAGCAACTACAACGACTTTGAACCACTCATTGCAGATGAAGAGGTCTGTTTGGAGTTTGTAAGTTCAAACATCTCTTTAGAGCAGTTTGATTTAGTCATACTTCCAGGGAGTAAGCTTGTCATACAAGATTTAGAGTGGCTTAAAAAAAGTGGACTATTTTGTGAGTTAAAAAAACGTAAAAAAGAGATACTTGGCATTTGTGGTGGCTACCAGATGATGTTTGAAAAAATAGTAGACAACGAGTGTATTGAGGTGCAAAAACCAACATATGTAGAGGCTCTAGGATTCATAGACGATGAGATAGTTTTTCAAAAAGAGAAAATCCTTAGAAAAGTTGGGGAGCTTTTTGAAATTCATCATGGTATTAGTGAAAAGTACCCCTTAGAGTATAAAAAAGAGCACATTAGAGGCACGTTTTATCATGGGCTTTTTCATGATGAGAAGTTTAAAAAGCATAGAGAAAAAACTATTGACTCTTTTGTAGCTAAGATGAGAAAAAGAGTTGATATGAAAAAGATTTTACAAAGTGTATGTTAGCATAACGCTCATTGCTTTCGTAGTCGATAGACTTTTTGGAGAGTTCAAGTTTATACGCCATCCAGTTGTGCTTATGGGGGATTTTATAAGCTGGTTTGAGAAGAGGTTTTACAAAGATGACGCTTTTAGAGGAGTGCTTCTTACATGTAGCCTGCTTTTTGTGGTTTGGTTAGTGGTTTTTGTTTTAGAGAGTTTAATTAGCAATGTTTTTCTTTTAGGTCTCATCGCCTCAACTGGCATCGCTTCAAAAATGCTTTACGATTCTGTTAAAGACATACTAAAAAACCCACAAAATATAGAGTTTTTAGTCAGTAGAGACACGAAAGATTTGAGCGAGAGCGACATAAATAAAGCTGCTATTGAGACTTATGCTGAAAATCTAAGTGATGGTGTCATAGCTCCACTTTTTTACCTTTTCTTTTTTGGCTTAGAGGGTCTTTTCCTCTACAAAGCAGTAAATACGCTAGATTCTATGGTAGGATATAGAACAAAAAAGTACGAAAGATTTGGCAAATTTAGTGCAAAGCTTGATGATGTTCTGAACTTCATTCCATCTCGCATAACTGCGTGTTTGATAATGCTTTTGTTCTTTACATGTAAGAGTTTTAGAAGCTACGCAAAACTCCACGATAGCCCAAATGCAGGTTACCCCATTTCAGCTATGGCACTTGCGTTACATGTAAAGCTTGGTGGCGATACAAAATACTTTGGAAAAATCAAAAAGAAGGCATATTTTGGAGAGGGAAGTGAAGTGATAAAAAAAGACGATTTAAGACGAGCTTTGAGTCTACATGTAAGGCTTGAAATCTTTATTGTTGTCTTGCTAGGATTGATGTTATGAAAGATATATATTTGGGTTTGAAGTTTGCGTTTAGTTACTTCTCTATTTTACCCGTAAGATTTAGTAAAAATGATGATTTATCGCAAAAAAAGGTACTGGCTTTTATGCTTTACTTTTTTCCACTTGTTGGTCTTGTGATCGCCTCTTTGAGTGTTGGACTTTTTGGGCTTATATCACATTTGGGTTGGCTAGGAGGCGTTATAAGTGCATTGTTTTATATGATGCTTTATGGTTTTTTGCACAATGAAGCTGTCATGGATGTGGCAGATGGCATCTATGCAAGGCATGGTGGAAAAGATGCTTATGAAATTATAAAAGAGCCAACTGTTGGGGCTTTGGGAGTCTATTGGGGAGTTTCACTTTTTATTTTGAAAGTTGCCTTAATAGTCTATGTGTTTGAGCTTGGGTTTCTTTGGGAGTTTGTTTGTGTCGCAGTTGTTAGTAGGTTTGCATTGGTGGTACTTATAAAATTTTTAGAGTTAAAATCCTCTTTTTTGAGTAATCTTAAAAATTCACTTGATGTGAAATACATAGCTATTTTAGGTTTTATAGTTCTTCTTTTTGTAAAGATTTGGATTGTGGGAATTTTAGTGGCTTTTGTAAGTGCAAAGATTGTAAAGAAAAAGCTAGGTTTTATTAATGGCGATGTTATGGGAACTTCGTTAGAAGTGACTGAGATTGTTTTACTTTTTAGTGTGGTTCTCTTATGGGCATAACACTTTTGAGGCATGGGGCAGTTCCTTTTAGGTATCAAAAAAGATACCTTGGGCATACAGATGTTGGTATAGATGAGGCTTTGTATGAGGTAGAAAAAGTAGAGTTTTTAAAGCAAAAAAAGTTTGATTTGGTTTATTGTTCAGCTCTAAAAAGAACCGCTCAAACACTCGAAATGATAGGGTTTGAGCCTATAAAAGATTGTAGACTAAATGAAGTTATATTTAAAGATGAAGTAGAGTTAAAAAACTTTGCAGAGCTTGAAAAACTTGATTGTTACAAAAAAGAGTATCTAAACTCGTTTGATCTTTGGTACGATTTTATCTGTTTTGAGAGCAGGTTAGAGTTTAAAAAAAGAGTAAATGGTTTTATAAATGAGCTTCCAAAAGACAAAGAGGTGCTTATTTGCACTCATTGGGGAGTTTTAAGAGAGTTGACAACAAAAGAATTTAAATATTTGGAGAGTTATGAGTACAAAAAAAGTTAAAAGTTTAGACCTGACCCCTTATGGGGATTGGTTTGAAAAACATGCAAAAAAACATGCAGTAATAGTTGAAAAATTAAAAGAGAGAAGTGAAGATGAAATCATAGAGTATTTTGATTATGAAAATATGGTTAAAAATGAGCCTGATTTTTGTCCACTTTATGAGAAAAATAAAAAATGTCATGAGATGGAGAATCTAAACTGCTATCTTTGTGCTTGTTCGAATTTTAGATTTAGTGATGCTGGTTTTAAGAAAATTGGTGAAAAAAGTCTAAAGAGTTACTGTTCTATTGATTCTAAAGATGGAAAAGTTTTTGAGGGCAAAGATGCCATTCATCAAAACTGTGCAGGCTGTCAAGTTCCTCATAAAAAAGCCTTTATTAAAAAGGTTTTCAAACGAGATTGGTTAGAGATTATGAAAGAAGTTCGTGAAGGTTAACAACTTTCCCAAAAACAATTACTGCTGGACTTTGCATCTCTAAAGAGTCAAGATAAAGAGTCTCTAGAGTTGTAATTTTGACCTTTTGGTTTTTTCTTGAAGCGTTTGATATTATAGCAATACTTGTGTTTTTAGCTACATTTTTACTTAAAGCCATTTTTTGAATCTCTTTACATAAACTAAGCCCCATTAAAACAACCGTAGTATGGTTTTTTATATTTAAAAGGTCTATCCAGTCAAGATTTATTTTTGAACCTTTAAGATGAGCAGAAACTACTGAAAAGTTTGTAGCATAATCTCTAGCAGTTACAGGAATGCCAGCTTCTGCAACACCAGCAATGCCAGAAGATAGTCCATTTATGACTTCAACTTTGTATCCCTCTTCAATGAGCTCCATAGCTTCCTCAGCTCCACGTCCAAATATATATGGATCACCACTTTTCAAACGAGCAACTTTAAGCCCTTTTTGTGCGTAGGAGAGGATAAGTTTGTTTATCTCTTCTTGATTTTTAGAGTGTGCACCTTTTTGTTTTCCTACAAAAACTCTCTCTACATGTAGAGGTAAAAGCTCAAGTATTTCATCAGTTATGAGTTGGTCATATAAAGCAACATCTACTTTTTGCATCGCTTTATAGGCTTTTATAGTTAAAAGTTCAGCATCACCTAGCCCACATCCAATGAGATATACTGAGGTGAAGTGATTCTTTGTATCTGCTTTGTTGATGATTCCTAAGGCTCTCTCTACTGCTTGAGTTTCACAAAAATTCTCTATCTCTTTGGGTATGTTTTTTTCTATCTCATTTCTAACTATTTGAGTAAGAGAAGGAGATGCCCCATCACTTGAAATGGCAATTTTGAGTTTTCCATAGTTTAAAAGTGAGCTAAAGTAAAAATCACATAGTTCAGGTCTGTTTGTTATGTTGAGTAAAAAGTTTCTGTTTTGTATTAGGCAGTTTGTTACTTCTTTATTGCCAGAAGCATCTATTACAAATCCAAAGTTTTTGGTATCTTCTATCTTAAACTCTTTTTGAATTTTCTCTACATGTAGAGATTTAAACTCAGGTATGTACTCTTTTGAAAGTACTTTAAAATTGATGTTATTTTGAAAGAGAACTTTTGCTTTTCGTAAAGCAACTGCTCCTCCACCTATGATGAGTATTTTTGGATTTTTAAGTAAAATTGGTAATGAATTCATGTTTTTGATTGTAGTATAAAAAAGATTAAATTCTAATTTGCTATAATAAGTAAAAAATAAAAGGCATTTAAATGGCAACATACGTTTTTGGGCATACAAACCCAGATAGTGACTCAATAGTAGGAGCAATCTCTCTTTCATATTTAAAAAACCAAACCGGCGAAGAGTGTGTACCAACAAGACAGGGAATAATAACGCCTGAGACTCAGTTTATACTAAATAAGTTTGGTTTTGAAGTTCCAATTTTAAAAGAGAGTGTAGCTGGTGAAGAGGTATATTTAATTGATTTTTCTGATTTAGCACAAGCTCCAAAAGATATAAAAGAGGCGACCATAAAAGGTATAGTAGACCATCATAAACTTGGCGACATTACTACGTCGACTCCTTTAGAGTGTTGGATTAGACCAATTGGGTGTTCAAATACAATTGTAAAAGAGATGTTTGATTATCACGAAGTTGAGATTCCAAAAAATTTGGCTGGTATGATGTTATGTGCTATTTTGAGTGATACTGTGATTTTTAAATCTCCAACTTGTACAAAAAAAGATACAAAAGCGTGTAAAGAGTTGGCAAAAATTGCAGGTGTTGAAGATATGAAAGCACTTGGTATGGAGATGTTTTTAGTAAAATCAGCAGTAGCGGGCGCAACTCCAAGAGAACTTACTACTCGTGATTATAAAGATTTTGAGATGGGTGGTAAAAAAGTAGGTGTTGGGCAACTAGAAGTTGTTGACTTGAGTGTTTTTGATAAGATAAAAGACGATCTTTTTGCTGATTTGAAAGCTCTTAAAACTGAGGGTAGTAGACATACAGTGTTATTACTTCTAACCGATATTATAGAAGAGGGTTCACAGTTGCTTGTTGTAAGCGATGATGAAAGTTTAGTAGAGAATGCATTTAATGTGAAGCTTGAAAATGCACAAGTTTGGTTACCAAAAGTGCTTAGTAGAAAAAAACAAGTTGTTCCATTTTTAGAGAAAACATTTAATTAGGAGATAGCATGAAAAGAGA
>CAZHBU010000087.1:0-5851 GCA_964530865.1 uncultured Sulfurospirillum sp. | reverse complement strand
TTGAAAACTGTAATTTTCACAGTTAAAACTATAATGAAACAATTAAGAACTTTAAATAAAACTATATTAGTCTTAAACATATGAGTAAAAAGGGATATGCTATTTTTGCATATATTGTTTTTTTATCTTTTACTTGAATAATAGTTTAAAATAATTTATGATAAAGAATAGTAATAAAAAAATGACAAGGAGAAGATATGGCAGATAAAATTTATCGCGTAAATATGAATGACCTTAGTTTTAAAATTGAAGATGTTCCAGCTGATTGGATGGGACTTGGTGGTAGAGGATTGACTTCTACTATCGTTGCAGCTGAAGTTGACCCAGAGTGTCACCCTCTTGGTCCAAACAACAAGATGGTATTTGCTCCAGGACTACTTTCTGGAACAAGTGCAGCAAATAGTGGCAGAAGCTCACTAGGTGCAAAGAGCCCTCTTACAGGTGGTATTAAAGAGAGTAATGTTGGTGGAACTATAGCTGGAATTATGGCAAAACTTGGTGTAAAAGCACTTATCATTGAGGGACTTCCTAAAGATGATTCTACTTTTTATCACTTACATGTGAGTAGAGATAGTGTTAAGATAGTAGCTGTTCCTGAACTTGTTGGAAAAGATAACTACTTTGTTTTAGATGCTATGGAAGAAAAGTACAATAAAAAAGTAGCAGTTATGACAATTGGGCGTCCAGGTGAGATGAAAATGTTAGTTTCAAACATATCTGTTCGTGACCCTAAAGGAAAACTAAGAAGTCATGGGCGTGGTGGACTTGGAGCTGTAATGGGTTCTAAGAAGATTAAATGTATCACTGTAGATGCTGAGAGCTACAAAGAAGTAACTTATGCAGATAGCGACAAGTTTAAAGCAGCTAGTAAAGTGTTTACTAAAGCTCTTCAAGAAAACCCAATTAGTGGTGAAGGACTACCTGCATTTGGTACAAACGTACTAGTGAACATTATAAATGAAGCTGGTGGATTACCAACAAGAAACTTTAGAAGTGGGAATTCTGAAAATGCAGAAGCTATTTGTGGTGAAACTATGGCTGAAAATATCAAAGAGAGAGGCGGTAGTACAACTCATGGTTGTCATGCAGGTTGTGTTATACAGTGTTCTCAAACTTATAACGATAAAGATGGTAACTATTTAAGTTCAGGTTTTGAGTATGAGATGATTTGGGCTTTTGGTGCAAACTTGGGTATCAATGATTTAGATTTAATTGCTGAAATTGATGCTTTGATGGATGATTTAGGACTTGATGCTATTGAGATGGGTGTTTGTCTTGGACTTGCAGTTGATGCAGGTATACTAAAGTATGGTGATGGTAAAGAGGCTTATAGACTCATAAAAGATGAGTTAGCAAACGGAACTCCTATAGGACGTATTTTAGGAAGTGGTACTGGAAATCTTGGTAAGATTTATGGACTAGTAAGAGTTCCTGTGGTTAAAAATCAAGCTATTCCTGCGTATGAACCTAGAGCTATTAAAGGGCAAGGTATCACTTACGTTACAACGCCTATGGGTGCTGATCATACTGCTGGATATGCAGTCGCAACAAATATTTTAGGTACAGGTGATTTTATTGATCCACTTAAAAAAGAGGGACAAGTTGAACTTGCAAGAAACCTTCAGATTGCTTCTGCTGCGGTAGATAGTACAGGTATGTGTATCTTTGTAGCCTTCCCTGCTATTGATGATCCTGCTTGTTTACCTGCTTTAATTGATATGCTAAATGCAAGATTTGGAATAGCTCTTACTGGTGATGATGTAGTAAATCTTGGTAAGTCTATACTAAAAACTGAAAGAGCTTTCAATATCAAAGCTGGTTTAAACAGTGCAGATGATAGAATCCCTGAGTTTATGAAATACGAAGCACTTCCACCTCACAATGTAAAATGGGATTTTACAAATGAAGAGATAGATGAGTTCTGGAATTTCTGATGAGTATAAATATCACATTAAAACTGTTTGCACAATATCGTGACGGTAGATTCAAAGTTGAGCAAAGAGTTTACAAGTGTGGTACAACGCCCCAAGACATCATGGATGAATTGGGGATTACAGAGCACAGGCTTCCTCTTGGTGTTTTGATGGTAAATTCAAAGCATGAAAAAGAGGAGTATGTTCTACAAGAGGGTGACATAGTTGCCCTCTTCCCTAAAATTGGTGGGGGGTAATTCCCTAGATTTAAAATGAAAAAAAATATTGATAAATTTTTAAAAGAGAGTGCCATTAACACTTTTTTACCTTTTGCAAAAGAGAAGAAGGCTTCTGAACTTTATGGCTTATCGTTAAAAGAAGTTGAACAAATAGCACTAAGATTAGACATAACACCGTTAAGATACAAAAGAAATCAATCAACTATAAGCATTAAAAATCAACTTAAACTTTTAAATTCACATGTTGCTATCATAGGAAGTGGAGGTTTAGGCGGTCATGTAGCTGAAATTCTTACTCGCATAGGTGTAGGTCAGCTTACTATTTTTGATTTTGATATTTTTGAAGAACATAACCTCAATAGACAAAATTTTTCAAATTATGATTCACTTGGATGTGAGAAGGTGTTAGTTGTAAAAGAGGGATTGGAACTTATAAATCCAGCTTTACATGTAGATGCTATTGTTAAAAAATTTAATCCTTTTTTAGATATGAAACTTATAGAAAATGCCGATATAGTAGTTGATGCACTAGATAATCCTCAAACAAAATTAGATTTAGCCTCTACATGTAAAGAAAAAAATATAGCTTTTGTTCATGCTGCTATTGCAGGCATGAACGGTCAGTTTACTACGTGTAATACTTTAGAAAATCTATATAGAAATGGTAGTTATGGAATTGAAAAAAGTATTGGAAATCCAGCTTTTTCTGTTACATTTGCTGCTTCTATTCAAAGTTGTGAGGTTATAAAAACGTTGTTTGGTATGGGAGAAATACTAAAAGATAAAATTCTTATAACAAATCTCCTTGAAAATGAGTTTATAACTCTCTAAACTTCAATCTGTGCTTCATAGCCACTTTGTTGCAACATTTTCATGATATTTTCTTGATGATCTTTACCTTTTGTTTCTAAAACTATAGTAATTTTTGCGTCACCATATGAGAGTTTTGTTGATGTTCTATCATAATCTATCTCAATTATATTTGCATTTGCAACTCTAAGAGTATCTGTAAGTCCCATTAAAGCACCCGGTTTATCTATAAGCGTAATAAGAAGTTTCATCTTTCTATGCGACTTAATAAGACCTTTTTCGATGATGACCGAGAGCATCTGAACATCAATATTTCCGCCACTTAAAATAGCGCCTATCTTTGCATTCTTATCATATGCAAACTTATTGTGCATAATAGCCGCTACACTCGCAGCCCCACCACCTTCTACTACAAGCTTTTGACGCTCTAGCAAAAACAAAATAGCATTTGCTATCTCTTCGTCATCTACTTGAACTATTTCGTCCACACACTCTAAAATATGATTTAAGTTGTTTTGACTTACGTCTCTAACCGCAATCCCATCTGCAATAGTTCTAACACTTTTTGCATTCATGACTTTTTTAGATTTAAACGAGTTAAACATAGCATTTGCACCACTTGCATTGACACCTATAACTTTAATTTTTGGATCGAGCTGTTTTACTGCACTCGCAACTCCACTAATAAGCCCTCCTCCACCAATAGGAACGACTATAAAATCTAAATCATTAATTTCGTCAAGCATCTCTAGAGCAACAGTGCCTTGTCCTGCTATGACCTTCTCATCTTCAAAAGGGTGTATAAAAATCAAGTCATTAGACTCGGCATACTCAAGAGCATATGCATACGCTTCATCGTAGTTATCACCATGTAAAATAACTTCTGCACCTAAGTCTTTAGTTCCTGTTACTTTTAAAAGTGGCGTAGCTTCAGGCATGATAATCGTAGCTTTTATACCAAATTCTCTTGCACTATACCCTACTCCTTGAGCATGGTTTCCTGCACTTGCAGCAATTACACCTTTACCTCTCTCTTCATCAGTAAGTGATGCTATTTTATTGTAAGCTCCACGGATTTTATAAGCACCTGTAAGCTGTAGATTCTCTTTTTTAAGATATATATTTGTATTTGTCTCTTTGCTCAAAAGTGGTGCGTAAACAAAGGGTGTTTTATTTACTATTTTACTTATTTTTCTTTTTGCTTGTACTATTTCACTAAGTGCTATCATTTTAATCTTTCATGTTCTATTTTTGTACATTTGTTTTGTACTGCTATCATGCCGTAATCTGTTGCTTTTTTAAATGCTTCATCGTTTACAAGACCAAGTTGAATCCAAAAGTGCTTTACATCACCTCTTTTTTTAGCGATTTCAACTAATTCATCTGCAAATGATGCTTTTCTAAACATATCTACCATATCGACTTTTTGAGGAATTTCTTCAAGACTTCTGTAAACTTTTTCACCCAATATGACATCTTCTTTTGGATAAACTGGAATTATCTTGTACCCAACACTCTGTAAGTACTTTGCAACTCTGTTACTAGGTTTACTCTCATCAGGTGAAAGTCCAATAATAGCAATGCTTTTGCACTCTTCAAAAATTTGTTTTAGTATCTTGTCATCATTTGTATTTATTGTTGGCATAGCGCATTCCATGTTTACTTCCTTTTTAGTATTACACCTGACTCTATGTGGTCAGTGTGTGGGAATTGGTCAAATATAGCAAAATCTCCTATATTGAACTTCTTTTTTAAAAACTCCAAATCTCTTTTTAGTGTTTCAGGATTACAAGATATATATATGATTGTATCAAATTGACTTATAAACTCCAAACTCTTCTCGTCTATGCCAGCTCGTGGTGGGTCAACAAAGACATGAGAAAAGTCATAATCATCAAGATTTATCTCTTTCAGTCTTACAAACTCTCGCTCTTTTTTTAAAGCACTTGTCAGCTCTTCCACGCTCATTCTTAGAAACTCAATATTGTTTACATCATTCATTTCGCAGCTAAATTTTGCTGATTTTATAGATGACTTTGAAATCTCAGTAGCAAGGACTTTGTTAAACTGTTTTGCAAAAGGTATCGTAAAGTTTCCATACCCACAGTATAGCTCTAGCAAATCTTTTGGACTCTTTACATGTGAAGTTGCCCACTCAACCATGTGAGCATTTACGAAGCTATTGGGTTGAGAAAAACCACCTTCAATAATCTTGTACATGTAGGGCTTTTGGTTTACATGTAACTCATCAATCACAAAATCATCTGAAATAACTCTTTTGACCTTTTTACTTCGTCCAATTACCGATATACCAAACTTTTCTTCAAGTTTTTTAGCATGAGCGTCCCAACTTTCGTCTATTTTTTTGTGATAGAGCATTGAGACTAAAACTTTTGTAGTTGATGATAGAAACTCTATAGAGAAAAGCCTGTACTTTAGCATCTCATCTTCTTCAATCATCTTTTTTAGAGGTGTCATTAAATCTGCTATTTTTTGTACAACTTTTGGACAGCTCTCAATCAAAACTACTTTTTTCTTCTCAATTTGGTTCATGGCATAGTGTATGCCATCGTCATCGTGCCAAATTCTAAATTCTGCTCTATTTCTATAGTGAGAATCAGGCGAAATAAATGTTTTAAAATCACCTACATGTAGAGGTTTAAATAGTTCTTTAATATATGTTTGTTTTTTCTGTACTTGCTCTTCGTAACTCAACTCATGCTGCTTACAACTGCCACATACTCCAAAGTGCTTACATTCCATCTTTATTCACTACATGTGAGTATTCTACTACATGCCCTTTTTTTGATTTTTTGAATTGATATTTTATCTAAAATTCCATCATTTGAGTAGCTTAAAAAGATATATTTGAATTTCGCCTCTTTTATA
>CAZHBU010000086.1:2551-6075 GCA_964530865.1 uncultured Sulfurospirillum sp. | reverse complement strand
TTATAAATCTTTTTGAAACTTTCATAATATATCTCCTTATTAAATATAATGAAAGTATAATACAGTTGTGTTAATCGAGTTTTAATGATATAATACAGAAGTATAGTTACTAATAAATATAAAAATATTGGAATTATGATGAAAAATATACTTATTGAACAAAATATTCATTGGCAAAAACAGAAACTTAGTTATATAAGACGAGCCAAACTAGATAAGTTAATCAGCTATCTTCCACTAAAACAGATTATTACTATTACTGGCATCAGAAGATGTGGAAAGAGTACGTTAGCTAAACAAGCTATTGATTATCTTATAGAGACTGGTGTAAATGAGGAGAATATCTTTTTTGTTAATCTTGAGCAGCCTTGTTTTTTAGAGTATAAACATGATGCAAATTATCTTAATACAATTTATGACGAATATCTAAAGCTTATGAATCCAAAAGGTAAAGTTTATGTTGTTTTTGATGAGATGCAGTTTTTTGAAAATTGGCAAGTTTATATAAAAAGCAAGTATGAGAGTAGTGATATAAAGTTTATTCTTACTGGTTCAAACTCTTCAATGCTATCAAATGAGCTCAATACACTTTTAAGTGGAAGAAGTTTAAACATCCATCTTGATACATTTTCATTTGAGGAATTTTTAGACTTTAAAGAGATAGAGTATAAAAATGAGTTTGATAGAGTAAAAAATAAGATAGATATACAAAGAGCTAAAGATGAGTACATAAAATGGGGTGGATTTTATGAAGTCTTTGAAACTAAAGAAGAGAGCATCAAAAAAGATATATTGGTAAGTTATGTCAAAAATATAATTTATCAAGATATAGTGCCAAGATACAATATAAGAAATTCAGAAGCATTAGAAAGACTTTTTTTCTATCTTCTTTCGAACATAACAGGGGTTTTAAACTATACAACTTTATCAAAAACTTTTGGAATAAGTGACAAAAGCATTAAAGAGTATATCAATTATTTTGAAGATGTATTTTTACTAAAAAGGATTGATAAGTTTCACAATAAACAAAAAGAGCAGATAAAATCTTCTAAAAAGATATATGCTTTAGATAATGGTTTTTTACAAATAGCACCAAAAAACTCTACAAATTTGGGAGCATCTTTAGAGAATTTAGTTTTTAATTTACTAAGTCAAAAAGCTCTACATGTAACGTACTTAAAAGATGTCTATGAAGTTGATTTTTATGCTAAAGATACTATGTATCAAGTATCTTATGACATAAGTGAGGAAAAAACAAAAAACAGAGAGATTAATGCTTTTAAGTATTTTGACAATGCCAATAAAAAACTGGTAACCTATGATACAAATGATAAAATAGATGAAGTGGAAGTTATGAGTATAGATGAGTTTATATTGAGGAAGAATAGATGACACCTGAGATAAAAAGAATACCTTTTGGGAAGATAAACTCAGATAAGAATAATGCAGTATTTTTAGCCATATATGTTAAAGACATAGCTCCATGGAAATACTTTAAAGATGATATAAAACATACTAGATGTCCAGCAGTCATTATGATAGACAGATGGGATGGACGAATGGGATTTCCTGGTGGTGGGATTAAAGAAGATGAAAATCTTCTCGAAGCTTTAAAAAGAGAAATTCATGAAGAGATAGGCATAAGAGTAAGACCAGATAAAGTTCACCCAATTGCATCACATGAGTGGAAGATAGTTACTCATTTTTATGGTTTAGAGGTTAATGAGTTGGAGTTTTTGCACATTTATTACCATATACTAAACAACTTTTCGCGTTCAATTTTACTTCATGCTTATGAAGAGGGTGACGAGTCTCGTTTCATGAGTGAGACTACTGGAATTAAGATAGTGCCTATCATAGAACACAATAAAAAAGGAATCAATAAGTTTTTAGAAAACTCCTTTGCAGGTGCTACTAAACATGACTTGGAAATATTTTTAAAAGAGGTACTAAATTATGAAAACTAATGTTGGTAAAAAAGATAAATTTAACAGAATTATAACAGGAGTTTCTTTGATGGCTTATGCTGTTTATGCAAACCAACCTATAGCATATGCAGGGATTTTACCACTAATGACAGGCATAATAGGCTTTTGCCCACTATACCCGCTTTTTAATTATAAATCTAAATAAGCTCTAGATTACCTTTTAGAGTGTTTTGATAAGTTGTTTGTAGATAATCTTTATAAAACTCTTCTCCATGACACTCTGCTCCGCTTCTGCATATCTCAAAATACTCAGGATTTGGTAAGATTTCATCACTCTGTTTCTTTTCTTTTCCTTTATAAACTATACAGTTATTTAAAATAGACCCATCACTATAAAGTGTAACACTGCCATCTTTTAAAGAAACTCTGTTATACCCACGTTCACGGTGGTCGAGATCTTTTATATACTCTTCATCTAAATCTTTGATAACAAGAGCATTAAACCAAGAATTTTCATCAGCCTCTATGTTCATAACAGCTTTTTTATTTCCATCTACTTTTCTCCAAGATGGGAGTTGGTTAAAGACTCTTTTGAAGCCTTTAACCTTTACCAAGTCAACCCTTGAAGGGTCAATATTTTGTTTTTTTAGTTCGTCTACATGTAAGAGACTTCCATATACTATTTGGTTGTACATTTTTTTCCTTGTTTTTGGGGACTGGCATCTTTTAGCAAGCTAAAAGCAGCCAGTCCCGCTATTACCATTTCTAATTGTATTTATCGAATGATAATGGCTTTTTATACTCTTCCATACTCATATCAGGATAAGGAACTTCTTCACCACTCCATGGTTTTCTCAGTATATAATCTCCACCCTCATTGATTTGTGCTACATTATCACGATGTAGAGGAATCTTTCCACCAGCAGTTGCTAGGTATCTAGGTATTGCATCACCTGCGATGTTACCATACATACTCTCAACTAAATCACGTCCAACACTAATTGGAACTCTTAGATGCCCAAACTCTGGATTTCTAAAGCTACAGTTAAACAAGTAGTATGGTCGTATGTAAGACTCTTGTAAAAGCTCAACTAACTTCCACATTTTGTTTTGCGTATCATTTACACCACGAAGTAGTACAGATTGATTTAAAATCGCACTTGTTACTGTACTAAGCTTTTTAAATGCCTCATGTACTTCAGGGGTCATCTCCTGAACTGTATTGATTTGAGTTACAAATCTAAGAGGTTTAATTGCATTACTTTTTGCACAAATTTCTAAAAACTTATCATCAATTCTCTGAGGAGTCATAACAGGAATACGACTACCAATCCTTTTGATTTTCACATGTGGAATTTTATCTAACTCTTCAAAAAGATACTCTAATCTTTTGTTTGATAAAGCAAGAGCATCACCACCAGTTATAAGAACGTCTCTAACTGTTGTATTACCTCTTATATAGTTCAATGCTTCTTCATAAGTATTTTTACTACTAACCCAATCTTTGTCACTTATGTGGTCAAGTCTAAGACAATAAGTACAAAACATAGCACACATATTTGTTGCTTTGATAGTTAAAACTCTTGGGTAAAACTG
>CAZHBU010000086.1:0-2451 GCA_964530865.1 uncultured Sulfurospirillum sp. | reverse complement strand
TTTATCATGCGTCTACCCATCTCAATACCATCTTCTACATCTTTATAACTCTTACCAGTAGCAATTACTCGACCCAAAAATGAGCCTTCGTTTACGAAAAAATCTTGTCCTATGTGTTCAAGTATCATGAACTCCTTATTTATTTTGTTTTTAGCTACACTTCTAAACATCTCAATTTCACCACGTTGTTGTGGTAAGTAGCTGTGAGTTGTCAGTTTATTGTCTATCTTATAGTTGTAAGAACTCCAATATATATCAGTCTTAAAAAAATCAGGTTCACGCATTCGTGGAGGTCGTCTGCTTTCAGTTACCGCATAAAACTCAATCTCAGGAAGATTTGGAGCTCCTAAAGGAAGCTGAGTTCTTAAAGCACAACAAAACTCCATAGTTGTTCCTTGCTTTCTAGGATTTGTCTCTATAAAAAAAACTTCATTTTTGTTCGTTACAATGTAGTCACACCCAAATATGCCTCTATATCCAAGTTTTGCCATCTTCTTACCAACAACTCTAGTCTGTCTTATAGTCTCTTCTTGAACTTCCTTTGACATTTTAGAAGGGAATGTAGAGCCTTTAAATTTTGTTCCATGAATCCTCTGATCAGCAACTCCACCTACATATATTTCATCTTCATTAATAACAACACCAAGAGTTGTTGGATCACAGATGTGTTCTATGAACTCTGTGACTAAAAAAGTCTCATTAGTGTTTGAGCTAAACTTTTTTTCTATATCTTCCAATGTATGTGCGATGATACTATTTGCACCAGCAGCACTATTCTCAAGTGATATAAAAAGAGGATGACCACTTCTTTGCATCAGTTTTTGTGAACTTAGCATTAGTTCTTCAAAACTATGAACAACACTATAGTTTGCCATAGGAACAATGTTAGAGAATATCTCATAAAGTGATATTTTGTTATTTAGTGTTTTTACAATATCGCTTTTAGGACCAACAAGAACAACACCATCTCTTTTGTCTAGTGTCATATATGGGCTAGTTTCAAACATATATATAAAAAGTTCATCTTGATTAGCAAGAATTGTATCAATGACAGAATTTATATAAGTACTATTTGAGATTTCATTTATAAACTCATCATGACCTTTTCTTTTGTTTAGTTTGTCTTTGCACTTGTTTATGATGATGAGGTTATCGTAATTGTACTGTTCAAAAACATCAGGTGCAACTGAGATAAACTCTATTCCACTTTTTTCTAAACCTAAAACTTTAGAGAGAGCTTCTCTAAAAAAGTGACCAATCCCATATGCCTTTAGTTCGCTTATAAACAAAAAATAGTGTATGTTTTTATCGTATTCAAAGTTACTAAAGCGTACATCTATCTCGCTCATCTCACTTCCCTTAAAAGGATTATTTTTGTACCTGTCTCAAAGTAGTGTTCTCTTATGACGTCTTCTATTAACTTTTTATTTCTAGTTTTTATTGCATCAACAATTTTTTGATGTCGCTCTTTTACTTCTGCTTGAGAGTATAGTTTTGTCCAGTTTTTATAAAACAGAAGTTGAGACTTTCTGTTTATCTTTTCCAGTGTCTCCAAAAAGACACTATTTTTTGAATACTTAAGAGTAAGTTTATGAAATTCTTCACCTACTTTTACTATCTTTTTTCTGTCATTATTTTCATCACTCATCTGTTTTACATGTAGCGATAGTTTATCTATGTCTTCTTTGGTTGAGTGAAGTGCAAATTCTGTTGCTAAAAAACCTTCTATTACTCCTTTTGATTCATAAGTATCATATATGTCTTTTGAAGTTATCTCTTTAACAAAGACACCTTTTCTTGCGATTTGCTCTAAAACACCTAAAGATACAAGCTCTAGTAAGGCTTCTCTTATAGGTGCCCTACTTACGTGAAGCTTCTCAGATAGATGAAGTTCTTTTACTTGACTACCTTGAGGGTACTCTTCGTTTATGATAGCACTATATATATATTCTATGATTTTGTCTTTAAGTGGTTCTTTAGGGGAATTTTCCATGCTCTTAGTTTCCTTGTCGACAATTTATGCTTTATTGTCGACAATTCTAACCGAAAATTAATTAAATTTTATTTAAACTGATAGCTTAATCATAAATTATTGTTTACTTTTTTGTTTCAATTATTTTGGTTTCATATTGTAACAGTTAGAAAGAAAATGTCTTTTTTATGAAACTATTTTGACACCAATAAGGTTAAAAAAGTTAAATTGTTAGTAGATATTTAATTTAAAAGGAGTTTTTATGACTAAGAAGTTAGCAACTATTGCTTTAGTGGGTGCGATGAGTTTGCCATTAATGGCTACAGATTTTGTTACTATCGGAACAGGTAGTGTTACAGGTGTTTACTATCCACTAGGTGGATCAATTTGTCGTTTAGTAAACAAAAGTAAAAAAGATCATGGTGTAAGATGTTCAGTTGAGTCTACCGGTGGTTCTGTTTATAACATTAACACTATTA
>CAZHBU010000085.1:0-6133 GCA_964530865.1 uncultured Sulfurospirillum sp. | reverse complement strand
TTTTTAGGATTAAAATCAAATAAATTTTTCAACCAAAACCTACTCAAAGAGTTAAAAAATAAAAAGTTTGATTTTATATATGTAAGGCACCTCAAAGTTGCAAAATTTTTAATAGAAAAAAAATTCAAAGTTATTTTTGAGTGTCATGAAATATTTTACAAATCAAATATAAAAACAAAAAGCATTGAAGAGTTTGTATATAACAATGTAAAAGGTCTAGTTTTTATTAATGACACTCTAAAAAAAGAGTTTAATAAGCATTTTAAGATAAAAAATATACCGCAAGAGACAATACACAATGGATGTGGTTTTAAAGTTGATTTTATAAAAAAAGACTTTTCTACACTAAATGACATCTATTACATAGGAAATTTTTACCCTTGGAAAGGTATAGATTTTTTAATAAAAGCCATATCTAATACAAACCTGAAGTTAAAAATAATTGGTAATGGTGATAGAAAAGAAGAATTAGAAAACTATATAAAAGAACACAACATTAGCAATATTGAATTTTTAGGATACAAATCTCAAGAAAATATTAAAACCATTTTGTCTACAGCTAAACTAACTGTTATACCAAATATACCTTCAAATTTTTCAAACTT
This sequence comes from uncultured Sulfurospirillum sp., assembly GCA_964530865.1. Taxonomy (GTDB): domain Bacteria; phylum Campylobacterota; class Campylobacteria; order Campylobacterales; family Sulfurospirillaceae; genus Sulfurospirillum_A. The sequence continues at coordinate 5,528 of CAZHBU010000085.1, read as the reverse complement.
CTCTTCTCCTATAAAATTATACGAGTACCTCATGACCTCAAATATTGTTTTATCTTCCAATATGCCAACTATTCAAGAGATTATAGAACATAAAAAAAATGGATTTTTATTTGAAAGTGGCGATGAAGTATCTTTCCAAAAAAGTATAAATCAAATTTTATCTTTAAAAAATTATGAACTACAAAACATAGCAAAAAATGCATATGAAACATCAAAAGAATTCACTTGGGAAAAAAGAGCTAAAAATATTTTTAATTTTATAAAAGAGCTATCAGTAAATGAAAACAATAACCATTCTTAGAGCAAACAAAACCAAATTTGGTGGTGCTGAAAATTATCTTTTAAGACTTTCTAGTGAATTAGAAAAACAAAATATAAAACATAATATAGTAAATTCAAATTTGCCTAAATTTTTATCTTCATGGCTAAAAGCCCTTATATTTAATATGCAAGTTTGTAAACATAAAAGAGATTCATTGTATGTTTCTCTTGATAGAATTAGCTGTGCAGATATATACCGTGCAGGAGATGGTGTTCACAAAGAGTTTTTAAAAACAAAAAAAAGAAAGTTTAACCCCCTTAATATAGTTTACCTCTATCTTGAAAAAAAATGTTTTAACAATAGTAAAAAAATTATAGCAAACTCACAAATGATTAAAAATCAAATTATAAGCACTTACAATATAGAAAACTCAAAAATTTCCGTAGTTTACAACGGTATAGATATAAAACCACTCAAACCTTATAATGATATAAAAAAAGAGTTTAATTTAAAAGAAGAACAAGTAGTTCTCTATGTAGGAAGTGGCTTTGAAAGAAAAGGTGTAAAAGAGGCCATAGAAATAGTCTCAAAACTTAAAACTAAAGTAAAGCTAATTATAATAGGCAAAGAAAAAAAGATGCACTACTATAAAAACTTAGCCAACTCTTTACATGTAGATGCTATTTTTACAGGAACAAGAAGTGACGTAGACAAATTTTATTCTATGAGTGATATATTTTTGTTCCCAACTCACTATGAACCATTTGCAAACGTGATTCTTGAAGCTATGAGTTTTAAAAATGCCGTTTTTACTACAAAACAAAATGGGGCTCATGAAATTCTTGAAAATGAGTATATTTTAAATACCCCTCAAGACTACTCAATAACAACTAAAATAGATGAACTGTTACAAAATTCAGAAAAACTTGAAACTCTAAAAAAACAAAACCTAGAAATAGTTAAAAATTTCACCATAGAAAAAAATGCAAAAGAGACAATGGAAATCATAAATAGCTATTTATAAAAAATATGTTAAAATAAATCTGCGGGAGTAATTTATGACAAAATCTTTTATACTTAATTTTTTAAAAACATCAAAAACACATTTCAATAAAACCTATGGTGTAACAAAAATAGGTCTTTTTGGCAGTTATGCAAGAGATGAACAAACAGAAGATAGTGATATAGATATAGCCATAGAAATAGACAGTAAAAATAGTTTTAGGAGTTTTTTTGGTCTAAAGAAAGAGATAGAGCAAAAACTAGGTAAAAAGATAGATTTAGGCATTGAAAGTGCTCTAAAACCTATTGCTAAAAAACATATACAAAAAGATTTAATATATGTCTAAAAGAGATAAGCAACTATATATAAATGATATTGTTGATTCTGCTAGTGCAATTAAAGATTTTATAAAAGATATGAATTTTGAAGAATTCTCAAATGATAGAAAGACTTATAGTGCTACTATAAGAGAGTATATAGTAATAGGAGAGGCGGTATCTTCCCTCATGGAATTACTTGAAGATAAATTTCCAGAGTATCCATGGAGAGATATAAAAGATTTTAGAAATTTTATAATTCATGAGTATTTTGGTGTAGATACAAAAATAGTTTGGGACTTAACTACTCAAGAATTAGATACTCTACTATTGTATATCAAAAAACTATAACTTATGAATATCTTAATTGAACTCCCAACTTGGCTTGGGGACACCGTCATGGCAACACCAAGCATTGAAGGAATTATAAAGCAGTACCCAAACTCTAAAATAACTTTTTTTGGCTCATACGTCTCAACCGAAGCACTAAAAACTCATCCAAACTCTTTACATGTAAAGATTGATGAGAGTAAAAAAGCAACTTCAAGGATTTTTTGGCTCTACAATGAAGCAAAAAAACTAGGCTCGTTTGACTTAGCTATCAGTTTTAGAAGCTCATTTACATCAAAACTTTTTTTATGGTTTTTAAACGCAAAAAATACAATACAATACAAAAAAAATGTATATAGTGGGCATCAAGTAGAGAAGTATGCAAAAGTTTTACATGTAAAGCCACAAGATTTAAAACTGTATCAAAAACCACACACCTACACACGTCCAACTCTTGGCATAAACCCAGGTGCAACTTATGGAAGTGCAAAAAGATGGTACCCGCAAGAGTTTGCAAAAGTGGCAAATTACTTCTCTAAAACTCACGATATAGTCATCTTTGGTGGACCAAATGAAGTTGAAATTGCAAGTGAAGTTGAAAAGCTTATAGACCAAGATGTAGCAAACCTAGCAGGAAAGACAGACATAACTGAGCTCGTAGAAAAAATAGCTAGTTTAAGTCTATTTGTCACAAATGACAGTGGGCCTATGCATATTGCAGCAGCTTACAAAGTAGCAACTGTAACTCTTTTTGGACCCACAAAATACAAAGAGACCTCACAATGGAACAATCCAAACTCTTACATCATATCTCATGATTTAGAGTGTGCTCCTTGCATGAAAAGAGTATGTCCACTCAAAACACATGAATGCATGAAGGGCATTAAAGCAGATGAAGTGATTAAGCTTCTAGAGAATCATCTATCGCTTGACAAATAATATGTCCGATCATGATGTGCATCTCTTGTATGCGAGGCGTATTGCCACTTGGAACTACTAAGTTTACATCACAAAATTCATTCATTGCCCCTCCATCTCTTCCTGAAAACCCTATAGTTCTACATCCCATATTTTTTCCAAAACTTAAAGCACGAAGAACATTTTTACTATTTCCACTTGTAGAGATTCCTATAAGTAAATCTCCCTCTCTTGCAAGTGCTTCAACTTGTCTATCAAATATTCTATCAAATCCATAGTCATTGCCAACAGCTGTCAAAACTGAAGTGTCAGTCGTTAAAGCGATTCCTGGCAACCCTCTTCTTTCTATTTTATAACGTCCACTTAGCTCAGCTGCTATATGTTGAGCATCTGCAGCACTTCCCCCATTTCCAAAAAGCAAAATCTTATTGCCATTTTTGATTGTCTCAGTCGCTATGATACACGCTGTATAGATATGACTTTGTAAAGTATCTATTGTTTTTTCTATTGTTTTTTTATGAGCATTCATCTCACTCGAAATCATATTCATCATAGTCGTACCTTTTCTATAATCTTTGTTGTGCTTTTGCCATCTACAAAATCTACAAGTCTAAGCTCTTTTGCTATGTCACTTCCAACTACTTCTTTACCCTTGTAATCTCCACCTTTAACAAGTACATCAGGGTTAATTGCACTTATTAGATCGTAAGGTGTATCTTCTCCAAACTCAACTACAAAACTAACAGATTCTAAAGCACTTAAAACATAGGCTCGATCAGAACTCATATTTATTGGTCGGCTCTCGCCTTTCAAACGCTTCACAGAAGCATCAGAGTTCAACCCAACTATGAGCATGTCACCAAAGCTTTTTGCAGTCTCTAGGTACTTTACATGCCCAACATGAAGTATATCAAAACAACCATTTGTAAAAACAATTCTTTTATCTCTAAAATTTTTAAGAAGTTCTACTATCTCATCTTTTGTTTTTATCTTGCTATCCGCCTTGCCACTTCTTAGACTATGCTCATACATATCTATCTCATCAAGACTTACAGTTGCACTTCCTAATTTTCCAACAACTACAGCTGCCGCACTTGTAGCAAAAAGAGCTGATTGTTTTATGTCTAAGTCACAACTTAAAGCATAACCAAATGAAGCAAGAACTGTATCACCTGCACCAGTTACATCAAAAACTTCTCTTGCAACAGTAGGTACTTTAGTGACCTCATCACCAAAAATAGCCATACCATCTTCACTAAGAGTTATCACCGCATAATCAAGCTCTAACGAGTTTTTTAAAAGCTCTCCTGCTTCATGCAGACTCTTCTCATCTTTTATATCTATCTTCGTTGCTTCACACGCTTCTTTTTTATTTGGAGTTATAAGAGTTGCACCCTTGTATTTGCTATAGTCCTCACCCTTAGGGTCAACTAATACAAACTTACCATGTTTTTTTGCTAAATTTATAAGTCTACATGTAAGAGTTTCAGTCAAAACTCCCTTGCCGTAGTCACTAAGTAAAACAGCATCAAAACCATCTATAATCTTTTCAAATCTACCAAAAAGCTCATCTTCAGTACTTAAGTCAATATCATTTTTTGACTCTCTATCGTATCTAATTATCTGCTGATGAACTGCAATAACACGACTCTTTTTACTTGTATATCTACCTTTTTGTTTTACAATATTTGAGGCATCTACACCAGACTCATTCAGCATCTCCAAAAGCTCTTCGCCATTACTATCAAACCCAATAACACTAAGAACACTCACCTTAGCACCCATAGTTATAAGATTGTTTATAACATTACCAGCACCACCAAGAACTGTTGTCTCTTTGTCTATGTCAACTACTTGAACTGGTGCTTCAGGACTAATACGGTTACATTTTCCCCAAAGGTAGTGGTCCAACATCAAATCCCCAATAACCAGTATGTGAGGAGTCTTCTCTCTTAATCTATCCATGAATTCTCTTTATCTCTTCTATGTACGATTTTATGCCATCTTCTAAAGAAAATTTTGGCTCATAATCTAAAAATTCTCTACTTAAACTTATATCTGCCTCAGTAAAAAACTGATATTGTCCTACGAAAGGGTTTGGTATATACTCATCAATTCTGTCTACATGTAACTCTTTTTTCAAAACATCTACTATATCTTGAAAACTTCTTGCATTACCAGTTCCCACGTTGTAAACGCCACTTTTTTGAGGAGTACAAGCTTTGATATTTGCTTGAATAACATCTTCTATATAGATAAAATCTCTTCTTATCTTGTCACTTCCTTCAAACAGTTTTGCACTACTACCACTTAGAAGTTGCTGTCCAAACTGAAGAACCATAGAAGCTGTTTTGTTCTTGAAAAATTCTCTCTTTCCATAAACGTTAAAATATCTTAGTCCAACTATAGAAATATCGCTCTTTTTTATGTACTTTGCAGCCAGATTGTCCATCATTAGTTTTGAAAAACCATATACATTGTTTGGTTGTTCATGCCCTATGCTGAATATTTCACTATCTCCATAAGTCGCAGCACTTGAAGCATAAATCATATTTGCTCCCATCTGCTCTGCAATGTCTAGCAGGTCTTTAAAAGCATTTACATTGGTTTGTATCATCAACGCTTGGTCACCAACAGTCGTATCACTAATAGCTGCTTGATGAAAAATATAATCAAATTTATAGTTTTTTAGTAGTCC
>CAZHBU010000084.1:0-6497 GCA_964530865.1 uncultured Sulfurospirillum sp. | reverse complement strand
TAAAATTTATGATTTTGATGATACCTCTTTATTGGTCGGATTTAGCAATAGATATAAAAAATTTGATATAACCAAATACATACTTGATGGAGTAGATTACTCTTCTGATTTTAACCATAACCAAGAGGATATAGTTTCTATTTTTACAGAAGTTAATCATGAATTAAATAATGAAAACAGATTGATACTCTCTTTAAATGCACAGAAATATTTTGAAAATGCTGGTATTGATGATGATAATCTTTATAGTACAAGATTAGCTCATATATATAGTAAAGAAAATTTTGTTCAAAAATCTTTTTTACTTTATGGTAAATTCCATCCCTCTTCATTTGTCTTGTTGATGAATGAAGGTGCAAGCAATAAAATAAAATCAGAGATTGTGTATGGTATTGTAACTCAATCTTTATGGAAACATGATAATACCGAGCATACATTGCTTTTTTCAAGAAATATATATGAAGATGGGATATTTAGAGATGCTACAGGTTTTCATAATTTAAGTGGTAAGTACACTTTTGATGTTACATCATTTGAAACAACCTATTATTTTGACGGCAATGATAAAATAGATTTTAATTTTTGGGCGTTATTTGGGAAGTATAAAGACTCTAAAATAGATCACTTTGAAGAGTATGGCGGATATATATCTTTATATAAAAAACTATATGGTATAGACACCTATAATTCACTATCTTATGTTTCAGGTAATAGTGGCATGTCAGATGGTTGGAATTACAATGTAACGCTTACTTACCCATACTCAAAAAACTTATCATTATATATAAAGGGTATAAATATATTTGATACAGCTTTAAAGAGTGATTATATTGGTATAAATCCATTAACAAAATTAAACAATGTCTCAAATATTGATAGTTCTGTTTGGGTTGGTTTGGAGTATGAATTTTGAGAAAGATTTTTATACTTTTACTTTTTATATCTTCACTGTTTAGTTATGATGTCTTAGTTGTTAAAGCAAAGATATTATCCAAAATAGCTCATGAAGTAATCAAAAAAAATGTCGTAAATATATATGTTGAAGATAGAGATTTACAAAAAACAAAAGGCTTGGTAAGTTCCATAAGATATACTTTTTATGAAGAAGCAGATATTGTTTTTGTATCAAACATGAGTAGTATAAAGAAAAACAAAAAATACATATTTTCTACATCTTACTATATATATCAAAACAATCCAGATATTTTAGGAGCATTTTTTTGGCAAAAAGGTAGACCAAATATTATTATTAAATCTCAAAAATCTAAAAATTTAAATATCTCTTTTTCTAAATCTTTTCAAAAATATATAGAGTAATTTAAATGAGAAAGTTTTTATTTTTAAGTAAAAATCTATTTTTTCTTATTTCGTTTGCTGTTCTTTTTGGAAGTATCTATTTTTATATTGATTTTAAACAAGTTATTCAAAAACATGAACAAGAGATACATGATATAGAGATAAAAAGAGCATATAAAACAGCCAAAAGTATCTTGCCACAAATTCAAACATTTACAGATAAATCTATATCAAGTTTAGTGGATTATTCAGCCATAACATTTGAAATCAGTAGAATTTTGTCATATTACAGAAATGATGAGTTCAAGTATATTTACCTTGTGTATATTGATAAGTATGGCTCTTATAGGTACCTTGCTGATGGTTCAGAGATTCAAGAAAAAGCTGCTCAAAATCAAAAATTTACTCCAAGCAAACCAAATTTATGGCGTAAACTCATAAAAGAAAAAAAAGACGTGTATGATATACAAGATAATGCAGAAGGTTTATGGTTAACCTACTTAGCTCCAGTAGTAACCAATGGAGCAATTAATGTAATCTTAGTATTAGATATTTCAACTATAGAGTATCAGGAGTTTTCAAAGTTATTAATTCCTTTAGAAAGTTTTTTAAATTCGTTTTTATTTGTGTTAGTACTTATTTTTATTTTTATTTTACTGCAAGGAGTCCTATTTTATACGCAGTATAAAAACAGTATGTTAGATTCTTTAACAAAATTATATAACCGTCATTTCTTAGATACGATAACATTTAAAAATTTGAGTGATAAAACTGCTATTTTTATGATAGATATAGATCATTTTAAATCTGTAAATGATGCTTATGGTCATGACGTTGGTGATATAGTTATAGCGTCAATAGCCAAAAAACTTTTAACAGCAACTAGATTGGATGATAGAGTTATAAGGTATGGTGGAGAAGAATTTTTAGTAATTATAAAAGTAGCAAAAAATAAGAGTGATATTATTAATATAGCACAAAGAATTAGAAAAAGTGTAGATGAGGAGACTATTAGATTAGATGAAAATATAGAACTTAATGTAACAGTATCAATAGGTGTAAATTTACATGTCAAATCTTGTAAATCTATGCGTGAAGCGATAGAAAAAGCAGATGATATGCTTTATAAGGCAAAAAATGAAGGACGAAATAGAGTAGAAGTCTACTAATATTTTTTAACTACTTTATCCTAACTATTTTTCCCGTATATCCAACATCTTTTATGGCATTTAATAATGCCTCTTCACTAACTCCCTTTTCAAAATGTACAGTCGCAGTTTTACTATTGAGTAAGACTTTTGCTTTAGTTACACCAGTTATCTTTTTGAGGCTTTTTTTGATAGCCGTAGTACAAAGTGGACAAGTCATACCCTCTACATGTATAGTTGCAACTTTTGATGCAAAACTAAAAGAAAAGGCAAAGAAAAGGCATAAAAGTATTTTCATAATAACTCCAATATGTAGTTTACCCAGTAAGGATAAGTACCAAAAACAAGAACAAATAGAGTTCCAATGCTAAGATATAGTTTGTAGTTCTTGCAAAGTTTAGATGAGCAGATAAACTGATTTTTTACTCTTTTAAAGTAGTCATACCAAAGGTAGACAATCACTCCACTAGCGAGTAATAAAAAGTATGGTTGAAATGGTGAGAGAGCTTGCAAAAATGAGAGTGAACTCACACTTACTCCAAATACTAAAAACAAAAATGGAGCTAAGCAACAAGCAGTTGCTAAAAAAGCAGATACGATTGAACCAATAATGAGAGTAAAAAATGACTTATCGCTTAGCTCTCTTTGCTTCTCATCTATAATGGTTATGCTTAGAGTTGTAGCTTCTTTAGTTTTTGATTTAACCTCTACATGTAGACCTTGATTTTTACTAAATCTTTTTACATTCTCGATAGAAGCAAAAGAGTTTAACTCAACTTCAAGTTCACTACCACTAGGAAGCAAATCTATTGCTTCCTTCGTTTTTAGTACAGGTTGAGGGCACTCAAGATTTTTACAATCTAAAGTTTGTATCATAACTCTTCTTGAGATGTAAAGTTAAACGTAAAGGTCTTTGGATTGTAGTAGTTTAGTACTTCATCATCAATCTCTCCATAAGGATAACCTAGCATATTTAGTGGAAATTGTACTGGTTTTGGAGAGAGTTCAAAATCTCTTCCGTAGTTAAATCCAAGCCAGTTCATCTCCCAAGAGTGAATATATTTTTGTCTTAACTCTTTTACTTTAGGGTGATTATAATCAAGTCTTTCCACAAGTTCAAGTTTTGTTATATCAGCAGGGTCACTTGGAATCCAACCAGCACCTGGTATGAAGTACTCAGCACGACAGTGTTGCCAAGTAGAGATGTTTGCAAAGCCTTTTGCATCAGATTTACCTAGTGCTTTTGAAAAGTCTGATTTACCTAGTCTAATTCCAAAAACTTCACGAGATGGGATGCCGGCAGCTCTTAAAATAGCGACAAAAAGTGAGCTAATATCAGTACATTTGCCACCAAAGTAACCACTCTCTACCATCTTGCCAGCGTCGCCAATTCCACAACCAAGAACTGAAGGGTCTCTAAATGTAGTCTGGGTTACCCAGTCATAGATAGCTTGAACTTGATCAAATCTATCTGATTTATCTTTTATTAGTTTGTCTGCCACCTCTTTGATTTTACCATCAGTTGGTATATGTTCAGTTGGTGCCAAGTAAAGTTTTACGTTTTGGGGCATAGGAAGATTTTCACTGCTTGCTTTTTTAATAAAATCTAAGCTGACTTCTCTTTTTTGTGTCTCTATTTCCATCTCTACATGTAGGAGTTTTTTCTTGTTGCTTTTGTTCCAAGAAGTATATAGTGTTTTTGCATCATAAGGGTTGTTTGTGTTGATGTTGTACTCATCGTAGTTACCACTGAATTTGAAAAATTTTATTTTTTGGTAATCTGCTTGAAAAGGTAGTGGATTCCATAGTTTTGCTGGAAACTCTTTTTCATCATATTTTATATCAAAGTCAAAAACAACTTTGAATTTTCTACTCTTTTCGCCCGCTAATAGCTCAGTTGAAGCCATTGAAATTGCACCAAATGTAAGTGCTGAAGTCTTTAAAAAGTTCCTTCTTAACATAGTATTGTCCTTATTTGTAGTAGTTTGCAAAAGTATAAGACAGGGAAGTGTTTACATGTAAGAAAGTTATGCAACATTATGTCATACCCAAACCTTGGGTAAATCGCTACTGAAATAATAACATTTTATTATAAAAGTAACATTAACTAAACATTTAAATGTTAAAATGAATTCAATTAAGGAAATACAAACAAATGAAACTAAACAATAAATTTTATTCATTACTAATGAAAACTATATTAATATTCATTATTATGATTACAAACACAAATGCAAACGAAAAATATACAAACGGACTTATAGAAGAAGATTCTCCATATCTTCAACAACACGCACACAATCCTGTAAACTGGTTTGCTTGGGGCGAGGAAGCTTTTAAAAAAGCCAAAGATGAAAACAAACTCATCTTCTTGTCAATCGGATACAGTACTTGTCACTGGTGTCACGTGATGGAAGAGGAGAGTTTTGAAAATGAAGTAGTTGCTGAAATTATCAATGAGCACTATGTTTCTATTAAAGTAGATAGAGAAGAGAAGCCACATATAGATAAGTACTATCAAGATGTTCATCAACTTCTAAATAAACGTGGAGGTGGTTGGCCACTTACGATTATACTAACTCCCGATGCAAAAGCTTTTTTTGCTGCAACTTACATACCAAATGAGCCAAAATATGGGCGAAGTGGTATCAAAGAACTACTTCTAAAAATACAGAGTGTATACATAAAAGACAATGATAAAGTTATACAAAGTTCACTTGAGATTGAGAGAATTTTGAAAGAGTACAAGCACTCTAGCAACAAAAAACAAGTCGCTTTAACCTCTGACATAGCAGATAAATTTGTAAAAGATGTAGAGTTGTCATTTGATAGTGAAAACTTTGGTATAGGAAATGCACCAAAATTTCCTCATGCTTCAACTATAGATACTCTTTTAGATATTTACACTATTTATAAAGATGAAAAAGCATTAGAGATGGCAACAAGTATGCTTAGAGCCATGGGTAATGGTGGTATTTACGACCAGATTGAGGGTGGATTTTATAGATATAGTGTAGATGAGCAGTGGATGATTCCGCACTTTGAGAAGATGCTCTACACCAATGCAGAGATGCTAAATGCTTATGCAAAAGCGTATAAAATTACAAAAGATGAGTTCTATAAAACTAAAGTAGATGAGATTGTAGAGTTTACAAAAGTAAGATTTGAAAAGAAAGGACTTCTTTTTAGTGCAAGTGATGCAGATAGTCTTTTAGAAAATGAAAAAGAGGAGGGTGCTTACTTTGTTTTTGATTACAAAGAGACAAAAGAGTATCTTGAAAAAAGTGGCTATAGCAATGCAAACGAGATTTTAGAGTACTTTAACATAACAAAAAGTGGAAACTTTGAACGTAACCAAACTAACCCTTACCTTACAGGCAAAAAAACTCCAAAAGATATAGAAAATATTAAAAAACTACTGAAAGATTTAAGAGGAAAAAAAGAGTATCCATTTGTAGACTATAAGATTTTAACTGCTTGGAATGCTATGTATATCTCAGCTCTTTTTGAAGCCAATAAAACTAAAAAAGCTCTAACACAATTAGATACTTTAGTAGAAAAACTATATGTAGATGAGAAGTTGTATCATCAAAGACTCATAAATAAAAAACCAAAAGAGATAGCACTATTTGAAGACTACTCATTTTTAATCACAACACTTTTGCAAGGTTATGAAAGTAGTTTAGAGAAGAAGTATTTAACACTTGCTATCAAATTAAACAAAGAGGCACTACAGAAGTTTTATAGAGATGAAAACTGGTATATGAGTAACGATGAGTTCCAAAGTGTTGCAGGCATATATGACAGCTCATACAAAAGTGCACTCTCAAATATGGTGGACAATCTTTTAAGACTTGCCATCTTAACAGAAGATTTAAAACTACAAAACATAGCAAAAGATACCCTGCATGTAAACTCCGCACAACTCTCAAGCAGCCCATCAAACTCTTCGTGGTTAGTACGAAGTTATGTCGCATATGACAAAGGGTATGTAAGCCTAAAAGCAACTAAAGAGATGCTAAAAGATAAAGATCTTTCTTTTTACCCTTTTAT
>CAZHBU010000083.1:0-6583 GCA_964530865.1 uncultured Sulfurospirillum sp. | reverse complement strand
AACTCGCGACCCCGACCTTGGCAAGGTCGTGCTCTACCGCTGAGCTATTCCCGCAGGTTAAAAAGAAACGAAAGTTTATCAAAAAAAAGCCCCTATGTCAAATAAATGTGTTAGAACTTATATTCTAACACATTTTAGAGGGGTTATATCTTAAATACATCTATCTCTCCGCACAAACCTGCAGTTGATTCTTACTAAAAAAGAATCACTTTTATATATCTATTGTTTTTTACAATATGATCATCTTTATCTAGTATTAAAATAGCATTACTTTTTAACATAGGAGTTATCATGCCAGAACCATATTTATTTTGTTCAAAAACTTTGAATTTCTCTTCTTCTAGGTTACCTAACGTTATATTTACTCTTCCTTGCTTTACTTTAAACTCTTCAATGTTTTTTGCTAAAACTTTACTGTGCGCTATCTTACTTATGCCTTGTAGATTTTTTAGAGCAGGAATTAAAAACAAAAATGCATTTATGTAAGCAGCCAAAGGATTTCCTGGCATAGAAGCTACTAATGTATCTTCCATGATGCCCATCATAGTCGGCTTGCCAGGTTTTATGTTGATGCCATGAAAAGATTCTTTAAAGCCATTTGTTTTTAGTGCCTCTTCTATAAAATCAGCTTCACCCATACTAATACCACCACTAGTGACTATAGCATCATATTTTTTCATTTTTTTAAAGTACTCGATACTCTCTTTAAGGTTGTCTGGAATAACACCACAATAATCAGCTTCAAACCCATGTTCGTGTAGTAAAGAGAGTAGGGCAGATGAATTTACATTGTATATTTCATCATCATTTGCTTTTTCCCATGGCTCTTTTAGTTCATCTCCTGTTGAGAAGATAGCGATTGTAATTTTTTTAAAAACAGCAACTGTGCTTATGCCTTGTGAAGCAAGCATAGCGATATGGCTAGAATTTAGTTTTTCACCTTGTTTAAAAAACATACTTCCTAGCTTTTGTTCTTCTCCTTGCAAGCGAAGAGCATTACCTTTTTTTGTACTATTTCCAACTTTAACATTTGTTTCAGTATACTTAATTGTGTTTTCAAAAGGTATAACAGTATCAACATCATCTGGAACTTTTGCCCCTGTCATGATTTTATAGCACTCATCTTTTTCTAAACATGGCTCAATACTCATACCAGCATATATAGTCTTTTTTATTTTTAGTGTTTTGCCACTATCAGAATGTTTAAAAGCAAAACCATCCATTGCCGCATTGTTAAAAGCAGGTAGATTTTTCTTACATGTAATGGACTCAGCTAAAACCCGACCAAGTGTATCAAACAGTGCTATATACTCTTTGGGATTCTCTTTTTTAAGTAGATTTTGTGAAATTTTAAGTGCTTCATCAAAGCTAACTATTTTTTGCATTACTCCTCTAGCCTCTCTATCTTGGCTCCAAGTAAAGAAAATTTACCTTCCAAGTCTTCATAACCACGATCTAGGTGATATATTCTGTGGACTTTCGTTGTTCCAGTTGCTACAAATGCTGCAAGAATAAGAGCTGAACTTGCTCGTAAATCGGTTGCCATTACATCTGCTGAGTTTAATTTTGAATTGCCTTCTACAGTTGCACTGTGACCTTTTAGTTTTATGTTAGTTCCCATACGACTAAGTTCACTAACATGCATAAACCTATTTTCAAATAATCTTTCATCTATGATGCTAGTTCCATCTGCTTGAGTACAAAGTGCCATAAACTGGGCTTGCATGTCAGTTGGAAAACCAGGGTACTCTGTTGTTTCTATGTCAGCTGGTAGTATTTTATCGGCTGGTAAGATAGTTATAGTATCTTTTGTTGTTTCAATTCCAAAGCCCATTTGTATAAGTTTTAGAGTTATTGAATCCATATGTTCTGGCATGACGTCTATTATGGTCATTTTTGAGTTAGTGATAGCTCCTGCACATAAGTAAGTTCCTGCTTCTATTCTATCTGGAATAACTCTAAAATCTTTCATATCAAGTAGTTTTCCATAACTACCAACTATGGTTAGATTTGCTGTTCCTATGCCATCTATCTTTACACCAGCATCCAAAAGTACTTCACAAAGCTGAACAACCTCAGGCTCTTTTGCTACGTTTACTAGTTTTGTGACTCCATGAGCCAAAGATGCCGCCATTATAATGTTTTCACTTCCTGTTACAGTCACTTTATCAAAAATGATAGTTGCACCTTTAAGCCCATCAGTTGCCGTAGCTAAAACATAACCATCTTTTAACTCTATTTTTGCACCCATCTTTTCAAGTGCCTTTAAGTGTAAATCAATAGGACGTTGACCTATGGCACAGCCTCCTGGAAGTGAAACTTCGCAATGACCAAAACGAGCTAAAAGAGGTCCTAATGTAAGTATAGAAGCTCTCATCTTTCTTACAATGTCATAGTTTGCACAAGCTGAGGCTACTTTTGTCGTGTCTATAATTACATGATTGTCTTTATATGAAGAGTTTGCACCAAGATTTCCTAAAAGAGTTAGTAACGTTTTGACATCTGAAACTTCTGGTACGTTTGTGATAGAAATTTTGTTTTTAGAGAGTAGTGTTGATGCTAAAAGTGGAAGTGCAGCATTTTTTGCTCCTGAGATACTCACTGAACCTTTTAGTTTTTGGTTTCCTTGTATAGATAAATAATGCATAAATATATTCCTTGATTTTATTAGTAACATTGTATAGAAATTAATATAAAACTATAGTTATAAGCATTTTAGCTTAGATTGATATTATTTTGCTACTATTATATGAGAAGTAGGAGGTTGGTTATAAACGAGTTAAAAAGTATCAATTTAAGTCATCTTTATTTTACAAAACTGAGATTAGGGCATCTTTTTAATACTAAAAGTAATTTTTCTAGTTATAAAAGTTACGATTTAAATAAAGGTGCTACAAGTATTTCATTTGCTGATATAGTTTTTATTGAAATAACAAAACTTACTAAAAGCAGTGTAAAAATTTTAAGCGATATTGTCAAAAAAAATAGTTCTAAAGAAATTTATATTTTTTGTGAAGATATTGAAAATAGATTTTTGCTTAAATTTGCTCTTCATTTTTCTCTTAATAGATTAATTCTTTTAAATGACAATAAAGAAAGCACAGAAAAAATTTTACTCGAAGCTTGCAAAAAAGTAGAAACCAAAAAGAAAGAAAAAGCTCAAGTTGAAATAAGTCACAAAATAAATTCGCTTTTTGCTCTTCTGGTTTTCACTAACAATAGACTTGCTTTTGCCAATGAAAAAGCAAAAAAACTTTTTAATACAGAAGAACTATCTGATATAGAGAGTATAGTAAAAAATAGTGAAAAAATATATTCATTATTGACACAAGAGGAGAGTAAAAAACATAATATAGTTATGGAAAATAGTGATAGTGAAGATTGGAGTTACGGGTTTTACTTAGATGTATTTAAAAATAGTAATGATAAATTATTGACAATCATACCAGAATTTAAAGTAGAAATAGCAGAAGCTTTTTTGTCTACAATGAATAGATTTAAGTTTATTGAAACTTTAAAAGATAGGTTAGCTCAAAACAGTATAAATAAAACTCCTATGGCTATTATTGGTATCAATATAAGCAATTATCAAAAACTACTTGACTCTTGTGGCAGTATTGTTATTCATGATTTTATAAAAAAGTTTATTGAGAAACTATGTTTTTACAAGGATTCATGTCAAGGATTATCTCAATGGAATCCACACTTCTTTCTTTTTTTAGTAGAGGGAGATAGTTTTGAAAATGTTAAACAGCAAGTAGATTCTATGCATCAAAAACTTATATATAGTGAAATTGATGATACGGTTTCACCGATAATAACATCTTCTGCTTTAAGTATTGAGAAATTAGGTATAAATGACATTATAGACTCTATAGAAGAGATAAGCTCTCATGACTTTAAATCTAATGACTTTAATAGTTCTGACTATTTTGAGATAAATCATTTTAATGATTATATGGAAGAAGATGAACAAATATATCACTATTTACAAAGTTGTATTGCAAATGAAACATCGTTAAAACTATTAAATATATATAAGGGTTTATGCATAAATACAGCTTCAAAAATCTTAAAAATTAAAGACAATAGTTATTTTATGCATTGTGAAAACCTACAAGCATACTCCATGAAGTTTGACAATAGAACTATCATACAATCACCAGACCTACCTAAAGATATTGAAGCAGATATTAAGTATATTAATATTGAAAAGCAGTATGCCATTGTAGAAAATCTAAAATATTTAGAGTTTAGTGCAAACAATAGACAACACACACGAGTGCAACCAAGTATTAGAATGCCTTTGTCCTTTAGGTATGGCAAGTACTCTTATCAAGGAGAAATACTCGATATATCTACTCAAGCAATAGCTATCAAATTTAGCCACTCTTTAAGTGATGAGCTAAAATTAAAAGATGTTAATATTCAATTTAAATTACCTGATGATAGTATGAACGAAGGTTTTGCATATATGGATATAACAGGAAAAGTAGTAAATGTAAGTCAATTAGATATAACTAAAAGTAAGGTAGTTGTTATGATTAATCTAGAAGCACCATATGATTCATATATACTAAAGTATATGTATGATAGGCAAAAAGAGTTGATACTTGAGTTAAAACGTGCAATAAAGGTTCACAAGAGAGTATAGTATATCAGGAGGAAGTATGGATTTACAATTTGAATATAAAGTTATGGATGAAAAAATAGATATAAAAGATTTTTTTGAAGTAGACAGTAGTGTCCCATTTAATACAGAGTCTAAAATACAAATGCAAGTTATGATGAAAGAAGTTTGTGATAAACTTGCTCTCAAAGATGAGTATTCGATTAAAAAACTAGAAATGATGCTCAAATATGAACTGCCATTTTTTGCAACTAACAGACGACTAGCGAGAAATTGGATGATAGAAAATTTTATCTTTTAGCGGAGAAGTTAACAGTGAAAAAAATATATCTAATTAGACATGCCAAGTCTAGCTGGAGTGAAGAGGGTATGAGTGACTATGAACGACCTCTAAATAAAAGAGGCAAAAAAAACCTAGTATTTATGGCTTCCAGACTTAAAGAGTTTGGTATAAAACCAGATTTAATATTATCAAGTCCTGCAAGAAGAGCACAAAAATCAGCAAAAACTATAGCAGAAATCATAGACTATGATATAAATAATATTGCCTATGATGAAACTTTATACGATAGTTCATACACAACATATAGATACCTTTTAGATTCACTTGATAACAACATAAATTCAGTTTTCATAGTAGCACACAATCCAACTCTTACAGAAGTAGGAGAGAAATTAAGCGGTGCGATTTTAACAAATATACCAACGTGTTCTATAGTGTGTATGGAATTTGACGTAAAAAGTTTTCAAGACATAAAAGAAGAGAGTGGTAAGATTATCTTCTTTGACTACCCTAAAAAGCATGATATAGATTAAGTATTAGCCTTTTTCCCTCAACTTATCTTTTTTACTTTTTCTCTTCCCTTTTACAGGAGCTTGCCCTTTTTCTTTTCTAGGTGCGGTTCCAGTTAATTCAAAACCTTTTATCTCTTCAAGCACTAGCTTAATTTCAGAGCGTTTTTCTATGAGTTTGAAGTGATCCTCATTTTCATGAGTAACAAAAGAGATAGCAGTTCCTTTTTTTCCTGCACGTGCAGTTCTTCCTATGCGGTGAATATAATCAGCAGGGGAGCGAGGCAAGTCATAGTTTACTACACAATCTATATCGTCAATGTCGAGCCCACGAGCTGCGATGTCTGTTGCAAAAAGGATATTGATTTTTTTGTTTTTAAAGTCTTCTAGTGTGTATTTACGCTCTTCTTGTTCTAAGTTTCCATGAAATGATTCTGCTTCGTAGCCATATTTTCTAAACTTTTGAGCTATATTGTCAGCTGCTCTTTTTGTTGCAATGAAGACTAAAACCAACTTCCAACTATTTGTTTTTAAAAGCTCTCTTAAAAGTATTCTTCTATTTTCTTTATTTACATGTATAGCACGTTGAGTTATGTTTTCAACTGTTTGTTTTTCCTCTTTAATAGTAACCTCAACTGGATTGTCTGTAATTTTAGAGGCAATTTCTAACATTTTTCGTGGATATGTTGCTGAAAATAGTAGATTTTGACGTTTTGAAGGTAACTCCTTTAATATAGTGTCAAGTTCAACCAAAAAACCAAGGTCAAGCATTTTGTCAGCTTCATCAAGAACAAAGAACTCTAGTTTAGAGAGATTCATTTGCTTTTTGCTTATAACATCTAGTAGTCTTCCTGAAGTTGCAACGACTATGTCGCACCCTTGTTGGATGTTGTAAAGCTGGTCGCCTATGCTCTCTCCGCCAATGATACTAACTACTTTTAGGCTCTCACCAAAAGTTTTAAATGCTTCACTAACTTGCAGAGTTAACTCTCTTGTAGGAGTTATAACAAGTACTCTTATCTTAGCTTTGCCCTCTCTCTCATCTTTCAAAAGCATATCTACAATAGGAAGAACAAAACTAGCAGTCTTTCCACTACCTGTTTGGGCTCTTGCCATGATGTCTTTTTTTTCTAAAGCGAGCGGGATTACTTTTGATTGTAT
>CAZHBU010000082.1:0-6938 GCA_964530865.1 uncultured Sulfurospirillum sp. | reverse complement strand
AGGCTACTTTTAAGGAATTTAGGACTTAATTAAAAATATGGGTGCGTAAAAAAGGTTTAAAATATGTCCATATTGTCATTTAAAAAGTACTCAAAATAGAGGTTTAAGAAGAGGAATTAAAAGATACTCTTGTAACGACTGTAAGAAGTCTTTTAGCTCAACAAGGCGACCAGCACAACTGCAAAAAATAATCTTTGAAGAATATTTTTTGCATAGACAAACACTCAAACAATTATCAGATAAATATGCTAAATCTATTCCCTGGGTAATGAAGCAAAGAGATGAATATATTGTAGAGTGTAAAGTACATAATCCAAGACCAGTAAATTTAATTTGTGATGCTACTTTTTCTCAAAGAGAGTGCAAGCACAAGATGGCAAGAGAAAGAATACATTAGGTACTTTGGTTTTCAAAGATGTTGAATCAAAAGAGATACTCATTTGGAAGCATATTCAAAGTGAAACTATCAAAGACTATAAATATTTAAAAGAAAAGCTAATTGAACTTGGATATAGCATTCAAAGTGCTACTTTAGATGGAAAGAGAGGCTTAACAAAGGCTTTTAAAGACATTCCTATACAAATGTGTCACTTTCATCAAAAGTAGCGAATAGCGGTTGCTTTAGCAAATTTTCTTTGAAAAAAAGATTGTGCAAAGATATATCACAATGAGACCAAAGCTTGAAGCAAGTAAAGAACTTAAGAAAATAGTTTCAAGACTAACTCAAACTACAGAAAAAAATTTCACTCAAAAGCTAGATGATTGGTATGAAGTATACAAAGACTTTCTTGATGAGAAAAGTGTATCTTCAACGACTGGAGAGTTGCATTATACGCATCCCAGAATTAGAGCTGCATATCGAAGCCTTAGAACAAACTTGCCTTATCTTTTTACTTATAAAAATCATAAAAATCTATCTATATCAAATACAACGAATGCACTAGAAGGAGGAGTGTTCTCTCGCATGAAAAATATGATTAGTTTGCATCGTGGAATTAGTAAAAGTATGAAGTTAAATTTAGTCGATTATTATTTAGTGAATTATAAGAAAAAGTAGAAAATAACGCACCCATATTTTTAATTAAGTCTATTTTTAAATAAAATATTTATCCGCATTTACTTTGTCTAATTTGTTCAACAGATAATGTTTTATCATCAATCAGGCGTAAAAGAATATCGGTAGCACGTGGTTGAGTAACTTCTGCTCTTTCATATTTAGAAAATGCATTTACTCCTCCTCCAAATATTTCTTGTGCTTGTTTTTGTGTCAATTTGGCTTTTCTTCTGATTCTTTTTACACTTTCTGGAGTAAGAAGATTATCAGCCTGTCTTTTTGCCAATAAAATTCTATTTGTTACTAGAGCTTGTTCTTCATCATTAAAGAACCCCTCTTCACATTCTTCACAATAATCTCCGGTCATTTCAATAATAAGAGTTTTATTTTTATATAACATATTTTTTTTATGAGTTTCTTTGTTTAGTTTACCATTACATATAGGACAGTTATTCATTATAACTCCTTTCATTTTTCATATTCATCACTTTCTTTAAAAGAAATAACAGTTGCTTTTCCACGAATTTGCACTTTTATATACCAAGTAATATCACGATAAACTTTGTGATAAACATCTTGCCATATCAGTTCATTTTTTTCTGATTGCATTGACTTATAAAAGTCACTAGGACTTAACAATAGAACTGCCTCTTTGATGTGCACATGAGTCAAATCATATAAAGAAGCATCAAATAATGCAGAACCAGTTATACGTGAATTCCCTTCTCTTATTAAAGTTTTAATACTTTCTAAAGAGTAACTAGGTGTTTGCAAAAACATTTATTTAAATCCTTTTTACATTCTAATTGTAACCAATATGGTTAGTTTTGTCAATAGCTGTTACATGCTTCTAATTCTTTCTTATTGTAAATAATTACAATATATACGAGTATTACTAAATTCTACTTAAACCAATGTTTAGAAATATAGAGTAGAAAAGCATATCGTGCAAGTTTGGATATAAAAACTAAAACTAAAAATTTCCAAAAATTATAACGTAAAACTCCTGCTACGAAAGTGATAGGATCACCTATTACAGGTGTCCAAGCAAGAAGAAGAGCAAAAGTTCCATACTTATCAAAATATCTTTTGGACTTCTCTACATGTAAAGCTTTTATATAGTTTTTTTTCATAGCCCAAGAAGTAGCATATTTACCTAAAAGAAAGTTTACTACTGAGCCAAGTGTGTTTCCAACTGTTGCAAAGGCTAAAAGAAAAAAAGTGTTTAATCCTTCACTTTTGTAGTAAAGAAGAAGAGCTTCACTTCCCCCAGGAAGAAGTGTTGCAGCTCCTAGGGAAGTGAAAAATAAGATTAGATAAGAGATAGAACTTTCTCTTCTGCAATATCTTTTGAGTTGTATTTGATGATGAGCTGTTTTTCATTTTCATTTTTGTACCATTCTACTATGCCATTAGTTGAGTTTAGAGTTTGCAGTTTAGCATCATCAAATTTGCCAAAGTCTAAGTAGATATTTTTAGTAAAGATTGGGTTTTCAAGACTTATTATAAGTGCTATCCAAAGTATACATGTAATGATAACAATAAAAGCAATAGTTTCTATTCCATACCATTTTAAAGCATGTCCACCCCACAAGGCTCCTGTAAATGTACCAAAATGACCAAAAGAGTTAAATATCCCAAGAGCAGCACCTTTTTGGTGAATCTTTGCGTATTTACTTGCAAGCGATTGTAAAAGTGGTTCATGAACGTTAAAGCCAACGAAGAAAACTACAACACCTACTATAAATATAGTTGCAGAGTTAGTTAAACCCATGATTGCAAAAGAGAGACCAAACATTAAGATACCGATGATGAGAACTAGTTTTGGCTTTTTCTTTTTTTCGCCCATGACGGCTGAGAAACCCATAGCAAATATACCAAAAATCATAGCAGGCATATAGACTTGCCACAGTTCAGTTTTTGCGTAGTCAAACTCTCTTACCATCATGATTGGTATAGTTAAAAATGCTAAAGTCATCATGCCTTTTTGCAGCATATTTGTGATGTTCATTTTCATGAGGTTTTTGTCTTGTAAAAGTTTTATAATGTCTTTTTTATCACTTTTGTAGTCGTGAGTTATTTTTGGAGGATTTTCTACTTTTGTAAGAAGCACTATGATAGCAATTGCTGCACAAACTGCTGTGATAAGAAAAAGCTTATCTATTCCCCAAAAACCACTAATAAGTGGACCAAGAACCATAGAAAGTGCAAAAGTCATAGCAATACTACCACCCATGATAGCCATCGCTTTTGCTCTTATCTCTTCTTTTATCATGTCACTTATCATAGCAACTGCAACAGCTCCAATAGCTCCAGCACCTTGCAGTAGACGACCAAAAATAAGCATATATATATCTGTTGAGAAAGCACAAACAAGAGAACCTATGATGAAAACAACAAGTCCTATAGTCAAGGTAATCTTACGCCCAATTTTGTCTGAGAGCATACCAAATGGTACTTGAAGCAACATTTGTGTTGCTGCATATCCTCCAATGGCGATACCAATAAGAAGTTCATTTGCATCTTCAAATCGAAGAGCATAAACTGAAAGAACGGGAAGAACTATAAAAAGGCCAAAAAATCGTAAAGATATAATTAGATTTAATGGCATAATTGTTTTTAACATTTTAAAAATCCTATATAATTAATTAGGACAAATTTTACCCTAATTAAACTTTAGTTATAATAAGGCTATGAAAAAATCACTTATGAAAAAATACTTATCGGATGAAGTTTATGGTGAGCTAAAAAGCTTAAAAACAAAGAGTGGATACACAATAGATATGGCTATAAACTCAGGAGTTAAAAATGAAGATAGCGGTATAGGAATTTATGCTGGCGATACAGAGTCGTATGAGCTTTTTGGAGCTATTTTTAATCCTATTATAGAAGAGTATCATGGATTTGGAAAAAAAGATAAGCATAAAACTTCTTTACATGTAGAAGATTTAAAAGATGCTACTTTTGATGACGAGCATATACTCTCAACTAGAATCCGCGTTGGAAGAAACCTCTTAGAGTTTCCGCTAGGAACAAATATCTCAAAACTTCAAAGAGATGAAGTTGAAAGCATGGTAGTAGAAGCTCTAAAATCTCTTACATGTAAAGGTCAATACTATTCGCTTGAGAGCATGAGTGAAGAAGATAGAAAGCATCTCATAAAAGAGCATTTTTTGTTTAAAGAGGGTGATAGGTTTTTAAAATTTGCTGGGCTAAATCGAGATTGGCCAAGTGGTCGTGGGATTTATCACAATGAAGAGAAAACATTTTTAGTTTGGGTCAATGAAGAAGACCAGCTTCGTATCATTTCCATGCAAATGGGCGGAGATATAAGAGAAGTTTTTGCTCGTTTGGTACAGTTTTTAAAAGAGTTAGAAGAGCAGTTGAGTTTCGCATATAGCAAACACTTAGGCTTCATAACAAGTTGTCCTACCAACCTAGGAACGGCTATGAGAGCAAGTGTACATGTAAAGCTTCCAAATCTAGCAAAAGATGCGCCAAAGTTTGAAAGCATATGTGATAAACACCACCTACAAATAAGAGGAATCCATGGAGAACACTCAAAAAGTGAAGAGGGAATTTTTGACATAAGCAACAAAAGACGACTTGGAGTGAGCGAAGTAGAGTGTGTTCAAGATATGGTTGATGGGGTAAGGGAGTTGTTACATGTAGAGAAAGAACTCTGAATATAAAATTTTATTTATGGGGATTGTTGTTTTGTAACACAGAAAATAAAGAGCTAACAAAAACATTTGCTAGCTCTTAAGATTTACCTAAAATGCATAAATATAGTTTAAACTAAGCCAATAATTAGGCTCCATACCCTTTGAAGTTGCATTTAACACAGTGTTGAATTTTGACTTATTATCAAAAGTGTATTCATGCCCTAAAGATGCTTTCATCCATGTAGCATTGTATTTTGAGCCTATAAAGTGAAAGGAATTTAATCCTATAATTTCACCGCTAGTTCCATCATCATTTTGGTCAAAAAGATGAACTCCTTCAAATGTTGCAATGATTGAATTTTTACTATTGATTGTAGTATCTATATCAACTCCTAGCCTTCCCTCATGAGATGAAAAAGTACTTTCGTTGTATTTTACAGGAAATCCTCCACCTACTTCGGTATATCCATCTACTTTAGAGTGTATATAAGCATACTCTACAAACGGACTAAAACTAAAGTTACTTATTGTTTTTGCATCTCTGTATTGAAATCTTGCTCTTACCCCTTGTGAGAGTTGATCTATACCATTTATATTTGAGTAGTCTATAGTTCCAGCATTTTCATATGCTCTTTTTGAGTCAATTTCACTTTTGTTGACTACGTAAGTAAGTGTTGCATATAAAGGAGTGGTCTCTAAAAGTCTATAATCCCCCTCAAGAGTTGCATAGTGCCCATCTACTTTAGTCTCTCCTCCAAAAGAGAGTTTACTCTTAGACCAGCTTTTTCCAATTGCTAAAGATAGAGCAAGTTTATCGTTAAATTTATGAAGTAGTCCTACTTCGCCAAGACCAAATGTACGATCTATATCATATCTATCTTCACTTCCAAAATCGCCAGTTGCCCACATGCTATAATCTGAATCAATAGAGTACTTACTTTTTGGATGACCATGAGAGCCATGAAGTATAGTTCCAATCATCTGAGAGTTGTTCATTCCACTAGAAGCTTCTACTATACTTTTATTGAATGATGTTTTGCCTATAAGCCCACTACCGGTTTTTGCTAACCAAGCTTCGCTTTGACCGTCAGGGTTGACTCCATTTCCAACTACTATACTACCATCTTCATTTGTAGCAGTAGCTTCTTTTAGTGCCCATCCTGTAGTGTTAACTCCTAACCACTCTGGTATGGTTTGCATACCAGTACTACTTGTCCATCGAAAAGCTTTTTCAGGGGTACCGGTTGTTGATACGTATCCTATTGCAACATTTCCATTGCCACTCACCCCTTTTGCTACAGAGTGTCGAAAGTCAGTTATATGTCCTAAGTTTATAATGTTATCATTTTCCCATCTAAAAGCTTCATCTGTTCCTGTGTTGAGTCTACTTTTCCCAACAACTACACTACCATCGTAACTAACACTATATGCTATTGAGCTAATGCTATCAGGTAATTCAAATAGTTTTGGAATTGGTGGCAAACCTAATTGATTCTTTTTCCAACGAAATGCTTTTGCTCCTTTTGAACCAACAATAACACTACCATCAGAACTAATATCATATGCCCTGGTGTGTTCGTTAGGGTTGTTATTTAAAACATCTAAAAAATTAGATGTAGTGTTGGTGCTTTCTTCCCAGAGAAAAGCTTTATTTATACCGTTTTTGTTAGTGCTCCCAACAACAAACTTACCATCATCACTAACAGCATATGCAGTTGAGCCACTTGAATTTGCCAATTCAGGAAGGATTTCTATAGCACCACCTTGTGTCCATCTAAAGGCTTTACTGTTGTCTGTTCTGCCAACAATAAAATTTCCATTTGTGCTAACACCATAGGCACTATAAAGTGTTACTCCTATGCTCATCATAGCACCATTTTGAGTCCATCTTAAAGCTTCGTTGCCATTATTAGAGCCACTTCTTCCAACAATTATACTACCGTCTGCACTTATATCATATGCAAATGAATAGGTTTGTCCTCCTGGAAGGTCCCCTAATCCATCAAAAGAACTTTCAGCATGTATTTGCGTACAAACAATGAAACTTAGACAAGAACATAATAGTAGTTTTTTTACTAACATAATTTTTCCTTTTTATAAATTTATATAAAATAGTACTAAAAAGATATTGCAAATACATTGTGAAAATATTGCAATTTTGACTTAATTACCGACTTAATAGTAAATATGGGTGCTCAAAATACCTTTCAAACTATAGT
>CAZHBU010000081.1:0-6978 GCA_964530865.1 uncultured Sulfurospirillum sp. | reverse complement strand
GAGAAAATATTTTTCGTATTATTAGTGCAAGAAGATGTAGAAAAAATGAGGAGAAAAATTATGAAAACAATAACGACTAAAGAGTTTGATGATAAGTTTGAAAACAATGAAGATGTTAGTGAACATCTTGATTTTTCAAAATCCATAAAATTAAAAGATTTTAATCAGTTAAAAACAGATACAAAAAAAGTAAATGTTGATTTTCCAGAATGGGTTATCAATGCACTTGATAATGAAGCTAAAAAGATAGGTGTTACTAGACAATCCATAATTAAAGTTTGGATTGCTGAAAGACTTAAGGCAGAGTCAGACCATCTACACGCAAGCTAATAAAAACGTGGTACACGATAGCCTTACACGTAGTAAGCAATCCCAATAAAAACAAGTACAAAAAACAGCCATACAATAGGGATTAGTCTATATTTTAACTGAACCTCTTTTAATCCCATAAAGTAGTCGATGATAAGTTGACCTTTTATGAATGTAGTGATTAGTAAAACAGCAACTATGGCAGAGCTAATAAGCTCAAGCCAACCACATAGAAATGCAAAAATAGTTAAAAAAACTAGAGTTATATAAATTTTCATAGTTATCTCATTATGTAGACAAGTGGAAAAAGCACTATCCAAAGTAGGTCAATCAAGTGCCAATACGATGCACCAGTCTCCATACCTCTGTGGTCTAGGTTGCTGTACCCACCAGCTTTTGTTTTTTTATATATGTTAAAAAGTATGATTAAACCAAGCACTACATGTAAAAAGTGAAATACTGTAAGCATGAGGTAAAACATAAAAAAAGTGTTTGTACTTAGGTTGATACCTTGGGCAAATTTATCTGAGAACTCCATTAGTTTTACAACTATAAAGATAGAGCCAACGCCCATAGCACCTAAAAGCCAATCTGATGAGAGTTTTGAGTTGTTGTTTTTTATAGCTTGGACCGCTTTAACAACAAACCAGCTACTTGTAATAAGAACAAGAGTATTGATAAAGCCAGCTTTTTGGTCTAGTAAAAGTTGAGACTCATTGAACATAGCCACATCTGCCCGCCTAGAAAAGGCATATCCTATAAAAAGAGCAGCAAAAGTTATAAACTCAACGTAAATGATGACCCAGATACCAAAGTCACCCGGAGGGAGTTCTTTTTTTATAGTCATATTTTATAATTTCCATTTTCAAGATTTTCAAGAGTTGTATTGTCAAACATGGTTTTAATCATTTTTTTTGGTTTTATCCATTGGTCATGGAGTCCACATTTGTTAGTCCCATCACACATGCCGATTCCAAGTAGACACTCTTTTTGATGGTTAAACTCATTGAAATGATTTAATATATCCATAATAGTTATTTTAGAAGCTTTGCGAGATAGTTTAAATCCACCCTCTCTGCCTCTAATAGATAGGATAAAGTCTGCTTTTACCAATTTAGTTGTGATTTTAGTCAAAAACTTGTATGGAATATTAAGTATCTGAGAAAGCTCTTTGGCACTGCTTAGTTGATTTTTACTATTGGCAATATAACTTAAAATTCTTATAGCATATTGTGAGGTATTGTTAAGTTCCATATTTTACTCCTAATGAAATTATAGCAGATAAATTTTAAATACTACTAAAAGGTAGAATTAAACTTTTTTTGATATACTTCTTCAAATACTACTTGCTAGTAGAAATTAAAGAAGGAGAGATAATGACTGAACGTATAACGAAAAGTATGGCAAAAAATATCTATTATGGTGGTGGTTTATTTGCACTATTGATATTTATTGCACTTACTTTTGACACTGTACAACAGATTCCAAAACGCTCAAATCAGGGGCAAATGACTGAGAGTGTTGTAGCTGGAAAAGCACTTTGGGAAAAAAACAACTGTGTTGGATGCCACACTATCATAGGTGAGGGAGCATACTATGCACCAGAACTTATGAATGTATTTCAAAGAAGAGGAGCTGGAGATGTTGAAGGCTTTAAAGCATATATGCAAGGCTGGATGGCGGCACAACCTCTAAGTGAGCCAGGCAGAAGAAAAATGCCACAGTTTAACTTAAGTCCAGCAGAAGTAGATAATCTATCAGACTTCTTGATTTGGACATCAAAAATCAATGCCAACGACTGGCCACCAACAATTGAAGGATAAAAAATATGAAATATAGTTCACAAATGGTCGCAAAACCATATTTTATTTTTGCATTGGTTCTTCTAGCTGGAGAGATTCTTTTTGGTCTTCTTATGGGAGCTCAGTATCTTTATGGAGACTTTTTGTTTCCATTGATTCCATTTAATGTTTTAAGAATGGTTCACACAAACCTGCTTATAGTTCTTATACTATTTGGTTTTATGGGCGCTACTTATTATCTTATTCCTGAAGAAGCAGAGAGAGAGCTTTGGAGTCCAAAGTTAGCAATCCTTACTTTTTGGGTATTTGCAGCAGCTGGTGTTGCTACGATTTTGGGTTACCTTTTTGTGCCATATGCAACTCTAACAGAGCTTACATTTAACAATTTACTTCCAACTATGGGTCGAGAGTTTTTAGAGCAACCATTACCTACTAAAGTTGGTATTGTTCTTGTTGTTGTATCTTATATAGTAAATGTAACTATGACTGTATTAAAAGGAAGAAGAACAGTAATAACGACTGTTTTAATTACAGGACTTTTAGGTCTAGCAGTATTCTTCTTGTTTGCTTTTTATGTACCTGAAAACCTTGTTATGGATAAGTTTTTCTGGTGGTTTACAGTTCATTTATGGGTTGAAGCTACTTGGGAGCTTATCATGGGTGCAATCTTAGCATTTGTACTTATTAAAGTAACAGGAGTAGACAGAGAGCATATCGATAAATGGCTATACCTAATTATAGCTATGACTATGGTTTCTGGAATATTAGGAACTGGACATCACTTTTTCTATATGGGTGCTCCTGAGTACTGGTTATGGATTGGATCTATCTCTTCTGCTGTTGAGCCTTTACCATTTTTCTTAATGGTTCTTTTCGCATTCAATATGGCAAAAGATAGAAAAATACAGCATGATAACAAGATAGCACTTACTTGGGCTAAGGGAACAGCAGTTATGGCATTTTTAGGCGCTGGTGTTTGGGGCTTTATGCACACACTTGCACCTGTTAACTTCTATACTCATGGTACTCAGCTTACAGCTGCTCATGGTCACCTTTCGTTCTATGGTGCGTATATTATGATTATATTTACAATGATCTCTTATGCTATGCCAATTCTTAGAGGTCGTCTTCATGGAAATAGTGCAAAAGCTCAAAGTTTAGAGTTAAGCTCTTTTTGGATGATGAACATCGGTATGTTAGGACTTACTTTAGCTCTTACAGCTGCTGGAATCGTGCAAATCATGGATCTTAGAATGGGAACAGAGTTAGTTGGCTTTATGGATTCTTTAGAATCTACTAGAGGTATATTCTTTGCTCGTCTTGGATTTGGACTTCTTGTTTTTGCAGGACTTATCACTTATTTTGCTAGTTTCTTTGTAAAAGAAGAGGCATAAGTTTAACGCCAATGCTCAATTTTTTTCTTGAATTTGAAGAGAGTGTTGGCAAGGTTTGGGATAAATTTCTAAATAAAAAAGTAAATAAATTTCATGAAAATGAGAGAGTTTATTTTACCGACATAAGTAAATCTTTGACTCTTTTTTATCATCTTTTAGGTGGTGAAAAAGGCAAAGATTTACAAATCACTGATAAACGTTATGTAGAGCGTTCAAAAACTTTTCTTGAAAAACTATCTTTTTTTGGAAACGAGTTTTTTCTTACATGGCAAGATGATAAGTCTATCTACCTACCAGCATCTTTTGCATACTTTCCGAACAAAAAACTAAATGAGATGTTATACTATTGGCTTATTGCTATGGCAACACGTACAGATATAACAAGTCAAAATCTAAAAGATGAAAACCTAGAAGCAACAACATATCTAACCGACAGATATAGTGGTTTTGAGGTTTTTTATGATAAAGCAACTTCATACCTAGCAGATGAATTTTCTCAGTTAGCATTTATAAACTCTTTAGAAGATAGAACTAATGAAGATTTTATAAATGATTACCCAAATCCTATGTGGATCTACCCTCCAATTATCTCTAACACAAGAGCAAAGAGTGAAGATAATGAAGAAGAGCAACAAAGAGAGCAAGAAAAAGATAAAACTGATACTCTAGAGATGAAAAAGAAGTCCAATGAGATAGATGATACTCATGAAACTGATGGTTTTTTACTCTTTCTTCCTGAATCTTTAATGAGTATTTTTGAAAAAGTAAATGTAGATAGATGTGAAGATGATAGCTTTGACGAAAATGCACTCTATCACGCAGAAGATTTAGATGAGATTACTTTAGGTAAAAAACAGGCAAATCTGTCTGCTAGAATCAAGATGGATTTGGATTTGCTTCCAGATATGACTGAGATATATCCACTTGGTAAAGGTCATCTCATAGATGAGTGGGATTATAGAAAAAAAGATTATCTAAAAAATTATGTCCGCATAAAACCTCAAGTTACTCTTAGCGTTGTACCTATGGAGTTACCTAAAAGACTTAAAAAAACCGTTAAAAAGATTCAAAGTGAATTAGATTTACTTGAACTAGAGAGAATTAAAAACGATAGACTTCCTTATGGTGATGAGATAAATATAGATACTTGGATAGATTATAGTGGACATCAAAATAAATCAATGCACCATCAGAATTTTTATACAACTTATGAGAAAAAAACAAGAGATATATCTACACTCATCTTAGCAGATGTTTCTCTCTCAACAGAGGGTGGAATCACTCAAGATGTACGAATTATAGATGTTATAAAAGATGGACTTATGGTTTTTTCTGAAGCCATGGAGAAGCTACAAGACAAGTTTGCAATCTACTCATTTTCATCTTTGCAAAACAAAAAAGTCTATTTTAATATCATAAAAAACTTTAAAGATAAGTACAATGACTTGATTCGTGGAAGAATTGATAGTATGCAACCTTACTACTATACGAGACTTGGAGCTGCCATTAGAGAGTCAGCAAAGATACTTGATAAGCAAAAAAGCAGTACAAAGCTTCTGCTTATTATAAGTGATGGAAAACCAAATGATGAAGATAGATACGATGGAAGATATGGTATAGAAGATACTAAAAAAGCGATTGAAGAGTTGAAGAAAAAAGGTATTATATCTTTTTGTATTACAGTTGATGTTGATGCAAAAGAGTATCTTAGCTACCTTTTTGGGCGAAATGGATACGCTGTCGTAAGAGATGGACAGAAGCTTCCAAAAGTTATACCAGAAGTATATATAAATTTAACAAAATAAAAAAAAGAAGGAGCGGGATTGGCTTCTTTTACATAGTAAAAGATGCCTGTACCCGACAACCAAAAAAGGAAAAACATGACATATTATTTACCACAAGCAAACGAAGTAGAACTATTTGACGCAGCGGCGAGTATGGATTTACCTATACTTATCAAAGGTCCAACAGGTTGTGGAAAGACAAGGTTTATAGAGTATATGGGTGAAAAACTAAATAGAAAAGTCTACACAGTAATCTGTCATGATGATTTGAGTGCAGCAGATTTAGTTGGTCGCCACCTTATAGATGAAAACGGAACTTACTGGCAAGATGGACCACTTACTAAAGCAGTAAGAGAGGGAGGAATTTGCTATCTTGATGAGATAATAGAAGCTAGAAAAGATACCACAGTTGTTCTTCACTCACTAGCAGATTATAGAAGAGTTTTACCAATAGACAGAACAGGAGAAGTTATTGAAGCTCATCCAGATTTTATGTTAGTAGTCTCATATAACCCTGGTTATCAAAATGTACTAAAAGGTATGAAACCAAGTACAAAACAGCGTTTTATATCTTTGGAGTTTAACTACCCAAAACCTGATATTGAAGAGAAAGTTATAATAAAAGAGAGTGATGTTGATGCAAAAATTGCTCAAAAACTAGTTAGCATTGCTACAGAGATAAGAAACCTAGGAGACACAGATATTCAAGAAGCAGTATCAACAAGGCTTTTAGTATATGCAGCAAAACTTATTGTAAAAGGTTTTGATTCATACGATGCTTGCATGCATACGATAGTACAATCTCTAAGTGATGAAGATGAGGTTCTAGCAGTTTTAGAGAAGTTAATAAGCCTTCATTTCGTGAAGAGTTAACCTCTACATGTAAGCTTTACATGTAGAGGGTTGATGTTTTATCTTATCAGTTGAACATCACCTAGTTTAGCTCCATCGTATGGATTTACCAACCAACCTGCGGTATCTTGTCCAAGAGCTTTTGTGATTCTTGCAAGAACAGAACAAGAGCTTCTGTATGAGCCAAAGAAGCCACCACCTGAATGACGAGCTGCTTTAAAAGAGGCATATTTTTTGCCATTTTTTATAAGCATACCAGAAATTACTATGAATTTACTATGTCCAATAGCCGCATTTCCAGAGCTTACTGCATCAGTTATATCTATCTTTAGTTCTATATCTGTTGATTTGATATTTCTTTTTACTTCTATCTTAACACCTTGAGCGATAGATTTTTTCACTATATTTTCTGAAAGTGCTTGAGGCAAAGTACACTCTTGTTTGATTGCAGTTGAAACTCTAGAGTTTGATGTATATGCAATTTCAGGTCTTATATATATAGTTTTACCTTGAATGTTTAACTCTCCACCTTTTTTGTACTTAGTTTTTTTAGCTGTTGCTGCTGGTGCGACTGCCATAGTAGTAGCTTTTCCTATTGCCCCATTCATGCCAATATTATCTAACTCATAGTTGATTCTATCTGCTAGAATTTTTGTCCACTTGTTGTAGCTTCCGTGGATTGTTTTTGTTGCAGGGTCATATTTGAGGTTTCTACTATTTTTGTACTCAATTTTGTATCCTTTTGAAGTATAAGGTATGTTTACTGCAACAAAATATTTGTTTCTTACCAATATATTTGCTTCAATAAGTCCATTTTTAACTGTTTTTGTTCTCCAG
>CAZHBU010000080.1:0-6994 GCA_964530865.1 uncultured Sulfurospirillum sp. | reverse complement strand
GTATCAAATATTATTATATTTTCTGTTTTCATAGGGTTATCCTTATTTATTATATTTTATTTTTAAATGCGTTATTAAATTATATTTTAAAGGCTGAGAAGGAAAAGAAGAAGGAGATTACTATTTCTCTTTTGTATTGAAATATGCTTTACATGTGAAGTTATCATGTTATCTCCTTTGATTTTTTTGTATTATACTACTATTTTTTCTTTTTAGCAATCGTATAAACTCCACGAAAAAGTCCATAAAGTAAATAACCTGTTATTAAGGTTGTTGTACTCTCTATTGGGTACAGATAAAGAAGAGAAAAAACAACTATTAGGACTACTAAAACTTTTGTTATATTTGCTTTTTTCATATCTATTTTTTTAAAACTAGGGTAACGAATATTACTTACCATAAGAAAAGACAGAACACCAAGTCCCATAAGCATAGCTATCTCTAGTCCATGCA
Organism: uncultured Sulfurospirillum sp.; assembly: GCA_964530865.1. GTDB lineage: Bacteria > Campylobacterota > Campylobacteria > Campylobacterales > Sulfurospirillaceae > Sulfurospirillum_A. The sequence goes on along the minus strand of CAZHBU010000080.1, from coordinate 6,541 downwards.
TAAAAGGATACTTTAGATAAGTAAGAACCCACATGGTTAAAACAACTGCAGCTCCTGGAATCGGAATTCCTATGAAAACAGAAGGCTCACTTACCCCACTCATAACATTGAACCTTGCAAGTCTAATAGCTCCAAAGACAACATACAGAGCACTAAAAAGAGCTCCAAGTTTTCCAAACTGATACCCAATACTAAAGTAAAAAAGCATCGCAGGAGCTGCACCAAAAGCAATAACATCTGCTAAAGAATCAAACTCTGCACCAAACTTACTTGTTGTATTTGTAAGTCTTGCTACTCTTCCATCTAACCCATCTAAAACAAGTGATAGTAAAATATATATTGAAGCTTTTTCAAACTGACCACTTGAAGAAGCGATAATCCCAATAACACCTAAAAAAGCACTCGCTGCTGTAAAAAGATTGGGAAATATATACATAAGTTGCAGTTTTTCACCATTGCTATCTCTCATCAGTTTTTCCTTTGTGTGCAAAGTAACCAAGTACACTCTCGCCAGCCTTGACTTCATCTCCAACAGCAACTTTCACTCTTGAATCAAGTGGCAAATAAAGTTCAACATCGCCCTCAACTAACAATCCAAATCTTTGTGCTGATTTCAGAGGACCTACTGTTTTAAAAAGCTCTATTTTTCTTGCAAATACACCTGCATTTATATTTATAAAAAGATCACTATAATCACTCTTACATGTAAGAGAAACTCTCTCCCCAAGCTTTTTACTCAGATCCGTATTGGTAGGTAAAAAAAGCCCATGTATTCTTTTTGTTTCTTTAATATTCATCTTAGTTGGAGCCCTTAACATACTAGCTTCTAGTAGTGATTTTTGAACCCTAACTTTTATATACTCTTTCCCATTATTATATTTTGATTTTGAAATTGTAACAATAGTTCCATCACAAGGAGTAAGAACTGCCATATCATCATCTTCAGCAGGAAGACGTTCAGGATTCCTAAATAGGTATCCTGTAAAAATTACAATAACAAAAAAGACCCATGAAAAAAAGTCAAACCATAATGACAACACAAACAAAACTATTGTAAAAAAGAGGTATTTCCACCCCTCTTTCGCTATTAGTTGTGTTGTTGTATTATTTTTCATCACTACTATCTTCAGTCTTTTTCTTCTTTTTTGATTCTATGTTATGCTCTTCTTCATAAGCATGAATTATCTCTCTAAGTTGCTCTCCATCAATCGTCTCATTTTTATTTAATGATAAAACTATGCTTTCTATACACTCTTTATACTGATTCAATGTTTTAAGTACTATCTTGTACCTTTCTTCGAGCATAGTCTTTATATGTTTATCAAGATCTTCAGCCATCTTATCACTACAATCATTTGATGAACTTCCACCTAAAAATGTATTATGTTGGCGTGAAATAACCATGAGTCCAGCTACATCACTCATGCCATATATGCTAGCCATAGATTTAACAATATCAGTAGCACGCTCTAAGTCATTGCCTGCACCCGTACTAATCTCACCTATAAAAATTTCTTCAGCTGCGCGTCCACCTAAAAGTACATCTATCTCAGCAATAAGCTCATGCTTTTGAGCTAGAAATTTATTCTCTTCTGGTGTATTTAGTGTGTATCCAAGAGCTGCGAGTCCACGAGGTATGATAGAGACTTTAGATACACTTTTTGCACCCTTTGTAGTCTCTGCAATTAGAGCATGACCACTCTCATGGTAAGCCACTATACGTTTCTCTTCAGGATTTATACGACGACTTTTCTTTTCAAGTCCTGCAATTGAACGCTCAACTGCTTCAACCATATCTTTGTGATGAACATGAGATTTATTTGCACGTCCTGCTAAAAGTGCAGCTTCATTAATGATATTTGCTAAATCAGCACCCGCAAGTCCTGCTGTCAAACGTCCAATCTCTTCTAAATCAACATCTTTAGAGAGTTTCACTTCACCAACATGAACTTTTAAGATATCTACTCTTCCTCTAAAATCAGGCTTATCAACTAAAACTTGTCTATCAAAACGTCCAGGTCTAAGAAGTGCTGCATCAAGAACTTCTGGTCTATTGGTTGCTGCAAGAACTATAACAGGAGATTTATCAGAACTAAATCCATCCATCTCTGCAAGAAGTTGATTTAAAGTCTGCTCTCTCTCGTCATTTCCACCCATCTGTCCGTTAGCTGCACGGCTTTTACCAATAGCATCAATCTCATCTATAAAAACTATAGCTGGTGCCTCTTTTTTTGCATTATCAAACAGATCTCTTACTCTACTTGCTCCAACTCCTACGAACATCTCTATAAAACTTGAACCACTCACTGAGTAAAAAGGAACATCTGCTTCACCTGCAACTGCTTTAGCTAAAAGTGTTTTACCAGTTCCTGGAGGTCCTACAAGAAGAACACCTTTTGGAATTTTTGCTCCAAGATTCAAATAACGATCAGGGTTCTTTAGAAAATCAACTATCTCTTTTACTTCTTCTTTTGACTCCTCAACTCCAGCAACATCATCAAACTTAACATCTGGTTTTTCTGAATTGACAAGCTTTTTGCTACTCCCCATACCTAAAATTCCACCACCCATGTTTTTTTGCATACGATTAGCAAGTAGCATCCAAATACCAAAAAATATAAAAATTGGAATTACCCAAGAAAAAAGAATTTCAGTAAGTATATTTGTTTCGTTATAACCACCATAAGGAATTTTTTTCTCATCTAAAAGAGGTATAAGTGTTGGATCTTGTCCAACTTTTTTTACTATATATACTGTCTTAGTAACGCCATTGTCATCTACTGCTCTAAGCATAGTTTGTCCCATAGCAACATAAGTTACCTGGTTTTTCTTAACTAACTCTTTAAAATCATAGTAGTTTATGTTTTTTGTAACTGCTTTTCCACCTTGGGGATTACTCATGCCACCCATGCCATCATCTGGAGCTAAAAAGTTTTTAAATACCATAATAATTACGATTGAAAAAATCGCAAACACTAAAAGTGGGTTTTGGTTAAAAAAATTATTGTTTTTATTGTCTTTGTTATCGTTATTTTGGTTCAATTTTTACCTTTGTAGTACGAGTGTATACCACTCATCTTTTTTATATTTTTCTAAAATCTTCATTGAGTTAAATCTAGTTTCTACTCTTTGTGCATACTTGTCTAGTATCCCTGAGAGTATCAGAGTACCACCTTCTTTTGTTGCACTAATCAAGTCTCCTGCAAGCATTATCAAAACATCTGCAATGATATTGGCTATCACAACATCATATTCACCATCTCTTTTTTGAACTGATCCTGCCCAAGAGTTATTGTATTGCTCTTTATTTAATGTAAAATTGTCATTTGCACTTTGAACTGCAAGCTCATCTGTGTCACAAAAATCTACCTTTGCACCTAGTTTTGCACTTGCTATTGAAAGTATTCCACTTCCACAACCAACATCTAATACTTTATCATCTTTTTGTAAATACTTTTGCAACATCAACAAACATCCATAAGTTGTCTCGTGATGACCAGAACCAAATGCTAGTGCTGGATCTATAAGGATATTTAACTTGTCTTCTTTTTTTGCAATCCAACTAGGATGTATATAAAACTCTCCTATGTCTATTGGTTGAACTGAGTTTTGGTAAGTGCTTATCCAGTCTATATTTTCTTTTATTTCTAACTTTGTTTCAACGCTTATTTTTTTATCAAGACTCACACTAAGACTCTGTGCAAAAACCTTTACACCAAATTCTACAGCATCAAGCTCTTCTTCACTACGTACTATGATGATTCCATCACACTCTTCAATAGCTTCATTTGTAAGGGTTAGGATAAAGTCGGCGAAGCGTTCATACTCGCCGAATGGGGTGACTTGTAATTCGTTGTAGGTCTCTTTCACAATTAACCTAAAACGTCCTCTAATTTTTCTTTTAATACAGCAGGTGTAAAAGGTTTTACTATATAGTTATTAACACCAGCTTTCAAAGCTACAATAACTTCAGCTTTTCCGCCTTCAGTTGTAACCATTATTATTGGCATATCTTCGTATTTTTTTTCTGCTCGGACTTTTTTAACTAACTCTAATCCATTCATCTCTGGCATGTTCCAATCAGTTATAAGTACATCTATGTCATCATTTTCACCCATGACTCTCCAAGCAACTGCACCATCTTCCGCTTCTAATACATCTTTATAGTCCAACCTTGCTAATGTATTTTTAATAATACGGCGCATTGTTGAGCTGTCATCCACTACTAGCAATCTCAATGTCACTCCTTTTTTAGTTAACAAGATTTTAAATATTCTAATACCATTTTAACAAAAATTTCTTTGAAGTTACTTTAAGTCAATTTAAAAGCAGTTTCAAGGTCAATTGTTCCCTCATAATAGGCCTTGCCTACTATGACACCTGATACCTCTTTTGTTTCTAATAAAAGTTTTATATCATTAATGTCTTTTACTCCACCACTTGCGATTGTATCAATACCACTTGCTCTTGCAATCTCTAAGGTAAAATCTACATTTACACCACTCAAAGTACCATCCCTGCCAACATCAGTACAGATTATGGCTTCTACACCTGCATTTGCAAATTCTTGTGCCAAATCAGTTGCTCTCATAGTCGATTTTTCTGCCCAACCCTCTACAGCTACATAGCCATCTATGGCATCTATACCAACTACTATTGAGTAATTTTTGCACATCTGTTTTACAAACTTTGGATTTTTTAAAGCGATTGATCCAAGAATGACTCTATCTACTCCCAAATCACAATAACGTTTTATAGTATCTTCATCACGAATTCCACCACCAAGTTCTAACTTTAGATTGCAACTTTCTCTTATTTTTTGTATCTGTTCTAAGTTTTTTGGCTCTCCTGCAAATGCACCATTTAAGTCAACTAAATGAAGCCATTTTGAGCCCATCTCTTCAAACTTTTTTGCCACTTGCCAAGGCTCATTTGAGTATATCTTTGCTGTATCCATAAGCCCATGAGTAAGTCTAACTGCTAATCCATCTTTTAAATCTATTGCTGGTAAAATATCCATTACTGTCCTTATAATCTTACAAAATTTTCTAAAATTTTCAATCCATTTTCATGTGATTTTTCTGGGTGTGGTTGAAAACCATATATATTGTCTTTTTCAACTGCACTTACAAAATCGTATCCATAAAAACTTTTTCCTACTGCATATTCATCTCTACATGTAGCGTGAAAACTATGTACGAAATAGAGATAAATCTCTTGGCTCATGCCTTCAAAAAGTTTTGAATCACGTTGTACAAAAAGTTCGTTCCAGCCCATATGAGGTACTTTTAGTTTATGGTCAAACTTTGATTTGTCAAACTCTACTACTTTTCCTTCTATAAGTCCTAGTCCTTTAGTTTTTCCAAACTCTTCGCTACTCTCAAGTAAAAGTTGCATTCCTAAACAAATGCCTAAAAGAGGTTTTCCACTCTTTGCAAACTCTAAAATAGACTCTTGCATGCCACAACCCTGAAGATGCTCCATCGCATCTTTATATGCCCCTACTCCAGGAAGAATTACCTTGTCAAAATCTTTTAGTTTCTCAGGGTCACTTACTACTTCTACTTTTGATCCTATCTTTTCAAAAGCATTAGAAACACTTCTTAAATTGCCCATATTGTAATCAATTATCGCTATCATCTTCTCTCTTTACTGAAACAGATTTTACATAGTATGCTAAAGATACTAAAAGTACCGCAACACCACCAATGAGATATACTGCTGAGAGTATATGTGTAGGATCGGTAATAGCAAACTTAAACACAAGCATCAAGGCTTCAATCGCTAATGCTATAACAATTGAACCTAAAAATCTAACCATAGTTTTATGCATGCCATTTGCGTCATCTCGACTATGCCTACCAAGCACTTCCTCTTCAAAGATTGTTTTTACCAAGTCAAATATGGCTAAAGCAAGTGTCAAAAGTATGGTAGCCTTAAACATTGTCTCTATATCTTCTGTTGCACTCATAAATCCATGACTTATGAGACTAGACATGCCATTGTAAAAAAGTAAAAATGCAACCATCAAAAGTGCCAATGAAAATACACTATAAGCAACTTTTACAAAATCTCCAAATACAGACTGTAAAGAACTTGGATGAGCAATTTTAAGTACGTCTTGTAAAGATATATCCATGCAAGCTACGTACTTCAATTCTGATTTATCATCATATATAGGAAATGCTGAAGTTACAGTTAAAGAGTTTGTCAAACTAGAAGGATATGGATCAGTGAGAACACATCTTTTTTGCCGTACTGCACGATAAAAATAGGATTTATTGCTTCTATTTATGCCCTTACTGCCTTTATGCTCTTGCTTGTTGGTTAAGTTGTCGGTAACTTGTTTACCGTTAGAATCTAGTACATAAAGGGCTTCAAAACCATCAACTTCGTTGACTATTTTATCAAGTGAATTTTCTATCTCTTGTAAATCTGGATTTGGGAGACGAATTGGCATGTTTCTGTTAAAAAGATAACAAAAATATGCACGTGCTCTTTGCCTTACTTCTGCGAACTGTTGGATTTCTCTAACTACCAT
>CAZHBU010000079.1:0-7149 GCA_964530865.1 uncultured Sulfurospirillum sp. | reverse complement strand
CGTAGGAATCGAACCTACCTTTAGACGGTCAACCGCCCAAACATCGGGTTTGAAGCCCGTGATGCCCACCAGGGTCATATGCCCCCCACAGCACGTTTAAAATTTAACTTAAACGAGATAAAATTATAGTATTTTTTTACTTGGTTATTCTTTAAAAATACTGATAAATAACCACGCGCTTATATGACAAAATACTCATGAGCATCTTCTCTTTTTGGAAGAGGAGTTGTTTTTATGGTTTCATCTCCTATAAATACATCATATACAAGTTCAGGTTTTGTTTTTGTAAAAGTCAAAACTATGCGAGCACTTAACTTTTTATCGTCTTCATTGGCATCATTTGAAAGCAGGGCGAAAGGTCCAGGAATTTCATCTACTTTGACTTTTAGATATTTATCGTTTATCGCATTTTCAAGTAGTTCATTTTCCTCTTTATCTCTTCCTATAACAAGTTTTGAGCCATTTGGTAGTCTTAGGTGACGCCCATTTTTGAGTACATCTATATCCTCTACTTCTAAATCATTGTGTTTTATAAACTCTCTCATTTTTTTAGTAAAATTGATGTCAGTAAGAAGACAACCTCCACCAGGACTTTGAAAATCTTCCCAACCAAAATCTTCAGCGAGTTGAAGTTGAACTTCTCTACTTCTGCCACTAATATCAAGAAGTTTTTCTCTCTCAACCCAACCTTCACGTTCAGGTTTTGTAATTTCCATATTTTTTGCACACATTGGGCGAAGTATCAAATCTTCTTCATCTAAAGCAAGCTTTTTTACCAAATCCAAAGCTTCTGAGCGTTGGCTCATAGGACGCTGTCCTAAAACTTCACCTGTTACCATAAAATCAGCACTTAACTCTTCAAAGTACTCACGTGCTACTCTAAACATAAATCCATGACAGTCTATGCATGGATTGAAGTGTTTTCCATAGCCATATTTAGGGTTAAATAGAACTTTTTTAATATACTCATCTCTAACATCTATGATTTTAAACTCTGCCCCTGCAAGCTCTGCTCGTCTTTTCATCGTTGCGCTCACGTCAGTTCTGCTTCCAAAACCTATATTCATATTTATTGCTGTTACTTTTATGTCTTGGTCTACCATAAGTTTGATAGCAAGCATGCTGTCAAGTCCTCCACTAAAAAGTGCTATTGCGTGTCGTTGTTTACCGTTCATATTTTACTAACTTTCCTTGTCTTAATTTAAATAATTTTTCTTGAATTCTACGTATTGTAAAACTCTTGTTTTTGTAGTCCATATCTGAACTTTTTACTTTTGTTAACTCTGCACTGTAATAACCTACCAAAAAGTTTATCATAGAGCCATTGATCTCATCTTCGTCATATACTTTTATATCATCTCTTAATAGAATGTTTCTCAGGCTTGGATGCTCTTTTTCATGGTTTAAAAGGGCTAAGAGTTCCATGTTGTGTGTTCTGAACATGCTGGAATCTATTGTATCTAAAAGAGTATCTATAAAACTGGGTTTGGTCAATAATGTCTTTATAATAGTAAGTTCAAGTGTGTCTTCAAAAACTCTTTTTTCGCCTCTTAGTCTGCTTGATTGGTGAGTTTGGACTTTTACTAAGTTTTGATTTATGTTTAGTGTTCCAGAGAGTACTCCTGCATAACTATTTGCGATTGAACTAGGAAGAGTTTTAAGATAAGTACTCCCTTCTTCAAGTGCTTTTTGTTTTTCTAAAGGATTGTGTAAGTCATACTTTTTTACTATTTTTTCAATGGCGAATTCTATAAAAGGCTGAGGATTATGAAAAAGTTTATTGAGTTTATCGCTCTGTCCACTTTGTACCATATCTGCAGGGTCTTTACCCTCTCCAAAAAGAACAACTCCACCATCCATACCAATACTACTTAGCATTGTTGCTGCCTTAAGAGCTGCATTTATACCCGCAGCATCTCCATCGTAGGCTAAGATAACTTTAGGACTTCCTCTGCTTATGAGTGGTATATGGTCTTTTGTCAATGCTGTTCCTAATGTAGCAACTGCATTTGTAAATCCAGCTTGATGAAGCATGATAACATCAAGATACCCCTCTGTAACTATGACGGCTCTGTTTTGGTATATACTATCTTTAGCAAAATTATAACCATATAGAAGATATGATTTGTTAAAGAGTTTTGTTTGAGGTGAGTTAACGTATTTGGCTTGGTGTCCACTTATGGTTCGTCCTCCAAAGCCAACTATCTTTCCACTTGCAGAGCGAATTGGAAAAGTAATTCTTTCTATAAAACGAGCATAATTTCTACCGTTGTCTCCAACTCCTGCAACTCCTGTTTCAACTGCTTCACTTATGCTGTATCCACTTGAGCTTAAAAAGTTTAGATTTTCTGGACTGCTTGGAGCATATCCTAGTTCGAATTTCTCTACACTAGCCTCTCCAATACCTCTGTTTTTTATATATTCAACAGCTTCATTTTTATGGTCAAGATTTTTTTTAAAAAATATATTTATATTTTCAAGTAGTTTTCTATCTTCTTTTATTTTGCCATCACTAGCAGTATAGTCAAGTGAAAAATTGTACATGGAAGCGAGTTTTTCTATAGTCTCTGGATAAGTTAGTTTTTCATACTCCATTACAAACTTGATGCTATCTCCACCAGCACCACAACTAAAGCAGTGGTATATCTGTTTTGATGGACTTACTACTAAGCTTGGGTTACTATCGTCATGAAAAGGGCATACGCATTTCCAGTTTGCGCCATTTTTCTTGAGCTCAATATAGTGTCCCACTACGTCAACAATGTCAAGTCTGGTTTTTAAGTTTTCAATGGAATTGTTATCTATCATAAATCTATTATACTAAATTCGCTATAATAATCTCCTTTACATAACTGGAGGTTTTTTATGAATAGTATGTTTTTAGAGTATCGTGACCCTATGGTTGGACTGATTATTCTTTTTTCTGCTATATTTGTCATCTCCTTTGTAAACTATTGGTGGGGGGCATATAAGAGTAAAGAAGAAAAAGCCGATATAGAAGATTTTATAAAACGCTTTGAAATAGTTAGTGATGAGGGTGAGTTTAAGTCACTTTTAAAAGATAAAACTATCCCTTTAGAGTCTTTAGTTCTTTTAGCACACGGCTACGGGAAAAGTGGCGATTTTGAAAAAGCCATAGGACTATATTTACTTGCACTTGATAGAACAAAAAAGAGAGAAGAGAAAGAGTACATACTCAGCGAGCTTGGTAAAACATATTTTAATGCAGGGTTTTTAAGACGAAGTTGCGAAGTCTTTTTGGACTCACTAAAACTTCATCCAAGAAACGAAGAGTCTTTGAAGTATCTAAGTGTAAGTTATGAAAAACTAAAAGAGTATGACAGAGCTATAGAGGTGCTAGACTCCCTAGAAGAGCTTGGTGCAAAAGTAACTAAACAGAGATCATACCTTAAAGCACTCTCAATCAAATACGACTATAAACTTACCAATAAAGAAAAAGTAGAAAAGCTAAAAAATATGCTTGAAGATGCTCCATTTATAGAGAGAAAAATCTTTGAGTTATGGCAAATAACAGGCGAAAAAGTAGACTTAGAACTCTTTAATACGTTTGAGCATAAAAAACTTTTAGACATGTTATGGATGGCAGATACACAGTGGTTTGATATCTCTACATGTAAAGCTTCATTAGTTCAAGAAATAAGTAGTGCAAAAGGCTTGATAGAGCCTCAATGTAAAAATCATACCTATTTTGAACTAGAGGTTTTATCTAACTTGCGATCAGTTGGCTATGCAAAAGCATCGCTAAATTTTGAGTACATTTGTGATGAATGTAAAAATAGCTTTCCAATACACTCGCATAGATGCCCAAACTGTCAAGCGATAGCAAGTGCAAGTATTATACCAAGCATAACAAAAGATAGCTATGAAGATAGTGTTTCATTTCAATAAAGAGATGGAAGGAGTGGGACTGGCTGCTTTTACACAGTAAAAGATGCCTGTACTCGACATCAAAAAAGGAAAAAATATGAGTAAATCATTGGAAAATTTACAAAAGCGTCTGGATTATCAGTTTGAAAATCAAAATCTGATAATCGAGGCACTTACACATAAGAGTTATAAAAAATCATATAACAATGAGCGATTAGAGTTTTTAGGGGATGCCGTACTAGACTTGATAGTAGGAGAGTATCTTTTTTTCAAGTTTACAAATGTACCAGAAGGTGACCTCTCAAAACTTAGAGCTTCTTTAGTCAATGAAAAAGGCTTTGAAAAGTTAGCACGCATACTAAAGCTAGGTGAGTGTATCTACCTTTCAACGGCAGAAGAAAATAACAATGGAAGAGAGAAACCTTCATTGCTTTCAAACGCTTTTGAAGCAGTTGTTGGTGCATTGTATCTTGAAGCAGGACTTAAAAAAGCTCGTGATATTATCATACCTGTGTTAGAATCAGCTTATGAAAAAATAGATTTAGAAAGTATTTTTAGAGACTATAAAACAACACTACAAGAGCATACACAGGCAAATCAAGGCATAACTCCAGAGTATATTATGGAGCGTTCTTTTGGACCTGACCATCAAAAAGAGTTTGAAATTTCTGTCAATATTCATGGAAAACAGATATCTAAAGCTTTTGGTAAAAGCAAAAAAGAGGCACAGCAAAATGCTGCTGAGATAGCTTTAGAGATACTAAGTAAGGAAAAATAATGTCAAATATTTTTGGTAAAAAGTTTACATTTTCTACTTTTGGGGAATCTCATGGAAAAGCAATAGGATGCCTTATAGACGGAGTTCCTGCCGGTCTTTTGATAGATATTGAGTTTATTCAAAGTGAACTTAACAGAAGAAAACCAGGAAAAAACAAATTTGCAACTGCTAGAAATGAGGGTGATAAAGTAGAGATACTGAGTGGTGTTTTTGAAGGAGTTAGTACAGGAACTCCTATAGCACTTATTATTTTTAACGAAAATCAAAAGAGCAGAGATTATGACAACGTCAAAGATATCTTTCGTCCAGGTCATGCTGATTTTACATACTTTCATAAGTATGGTTTACGTGATTATAGAGGTGGAGGAAGAAGTAGCGCAAGAGAAACCGCAGCACGCGTAGCAACTGGGGCAGTTGCAAAGCTGATGTTAAAAGAATTGGGTGTACATGTGAAGAGTGGAGTGTGTGAGATAGCTGGCATAAAAGCTGAAAATCTTGATTTTGAGTATGTTCAAAACAGTGAGATATACGCACTTGATGAGAAAAAAGAGCAGAATTGGAAAGACGCCATCATGGAAGCTAAAAACTCTCATGACTCTGTTGGTGGAGTTGCTCATATAAAAGTCATAGATGCTCCAAAAGGACTTGGAGAACCGCTCTATTACAAACTTGACGCTATTTTAGCAGAGGCCATGATGGGGATCAATGGAGTAAAAGCAATAGAAATAGGAGAGGGCTTTAATGCCTCAACTCTAAAAGGTTCACAAAATAATGACAATATAAAGTCAAAAGGATTTGTAACAAATCATAGTGGTGGAATTTTAGGGGGTATTAGCAATGGTGATGATATTGATTTGAGAGTTTATTTTAAGCCTACTCCATCAATATTCATAAATCAAGATACAGTTGACACTTCAAATAACGAGCAAAATTGTGCTCTAAAAGGTAGACATGACCCGTGCATCGCAGTTCGTGGTAGTGTAGTTGCTGAGTCTATGACGGCTATTGTTATAGCAGATATGATTCTTTTAGGAATGAGTTCAAAGATGGAAAATGTCAAAAAAGTTTTTTCTTAGTTTTTTACTGTTTTTTACAGTTTCAATTGTTCTTGTTTTTACAGTTATAGATCTGTTTGAGAGCAAGAAAAAGCCAAGAGATGTTGCAAAAAAAAGTGAGTCGGTAAAGATATATAGATATAGAAAGTATCTACATGTAAAGAGTTTTTATGAAGAAATAGCACAAGATGCAGTGAAGATTGGAATGAAGTACAATGTTCCTCCAGCAGCTCTTTTAGCGATAGCAGGAGTAGAATCTGGATACGGAAGAGGTTATGTGGCTCGCATTACTGGCAACATCTTAAGTCTTGGAGCAAAATCAAATGAGCCTGAACTACCAGCACTATATCTTCCTAATCTAAAAAATGATAGTTCTAAAGTACTTTATGGAAAAATAGTAGATAAGTATAATGAAGAGCAACTTGTTTGGAAGCATAGACCAAAAAGTCTAAAAAAAGATTATAGACCAAAAAATATAGCAGGTACAGATAAGGAGCTAGATTTCTTAGATAAAAATTCAAAACAGAGAAAAGAGGCTCATATTGCTTGCTTTGAAGATTTTGCAAAGATGTGGATAAATAAAAATAAAAAGTTTAAACCCTTTATTGAAGCTAGAGAAATGCTAGATAAACAAGTAAAAGTAAATGGCAAAGATATCTTGTTTGACAGAGATTTGAATATAAAGTTTATATATATGATTAGTGGAAAAGAGAACTCTTTTAACTACAGAAAAACTTGGGCACCAAAAGTGACAACAATTATGAAAAATACAGGTTTAATAGAGTTAACAAAAACTTTACACTTAGATGGACAAACATTTAAAACAGCGTGGGCTCTCTAAGAGATTTGATTTTGAAACTTTTTCTATGGATTTTAGAGTAGCCAAACTCTGAAATCTCCTTTACATGTAGAGCTGTTCCATACCCTTTGTGTTTTTTAAAAGAGTAGTTTGAAAACTCATCAGATATGCTGTACATGTAGTGGTCACGGCTAACTTTTGCTAAGATGCTAGCAGCACTTACTTCGGCAACTTTTGCATCAGCTTTTACCATAGTTTCAATGCCATCTACACCAAAAGAGCTATTTCCATCCATGAGTATATTGCATTCAATAAAATGCTCTTTTATGGTTTTTATGCAATAGCCCAAACAGTAACTAAGACCTTTTTCATCTACCATTTTATTATCACAAAAGACAATTTTATATCTTGAATTATCTTTGATAATATCAAATAGATACTCTCTCTTTTTTTCACTCAAAGCTTTTGAATCGCCTACACCATCTATGTTTTTTTCAAGAACTACACCAGCAACAACTAGCGGTCCAGCAATACAACCACGTCCAGCTTCATCTATGCCACATAACATCTCTATACTCCTTACATGTAGAGGTTATTTTAATCAAAATTTACTAAAAATAAGGTATGAT
>CAZHBU010000078.1:0-7402 GCA_964530865.1 uncultured Sulfurospirillum sp. | reverse complement strand
CGAAATAACCTAAAATCAATCATAGACAATGTCTGTGATAATGATGAAGAGGTTATAATAACAACAAAAAATGATAAATCAGTAGTAATCATCTCATTAGATGAGTACAATAACACTCATGCAAAGATAAAAAAAGATGTTCTTGAAGCAAAAAAACAGATAGAACAAGGTGAGTTTATAAGCATAGATGATGCGTTTGAAAAGGCAAAAAGTAGCTACCGTGCATAGTGTTATTTTCTCAAAGATTGCAGCTGAGAGGCTGATAGAACAAGCTTTGTATATCCATGAGCAGACACAAAATGAAGAGTTAGCTGATAGGTACTTAGATGATATGAAAAGATTTATTATTTTAACTCTTTGTTCTTTCCCAGAAGCGGGTAGACCTTGTGAAGAGTTAACCCAAGGTAGTAGAAAGTTAGTATATAAAGGCTACTCTATTATTTATCAGATAAACGATAAGCAGATAGAAGTTTTAACAATATACAGAGAAAATTTAATATAGGTGGAAAAATGAAACTAGTATTTTTAGATGCAAAAACGATGGGAAATGATGTTAGCTTAGAAGCTTTCAAAGAGTTTGGGGAGTTCCTGACACACCCAACTACTTCAAAAGCTCAAACAGTCGAACACATAGGCAATGCACAAGTAGTTTTAACTAACAAAGTTGTGATTGATAGTGATGTTATGGACAAGTGTCCTCAACTTAGGCTCATCTGTATTACGGCAACTGGCATGAACAATGTTGATTTGGATTATGCTAAGAAAAAAGGCATTGAGGTTAAAAATGCAGCTGGTTACTCAACAGCTTCAGTGACTCAGACTACTTTTACATTGGCACTTTACCTTATGGCTCAAAGTAAGTTTTACGATGAGTTTGTTAGTAGTGGTGAGTGGAGCAGAAGTGGGCTTTTTACAAATGTAGAGCGTCCATACAGCGAGATAAAAGGCAAAAAATGGGGCATCATCGGCTTTGGAACTATTGGTAAGAGTGTAGCAAAAGTAGCAGATGCGTTTGGTGCAGATGTAAGTTATTACTCGACAAGTGGAGCAAATAACGACAGCACTCACACCCGCATGGAGCTCTCCGAGATGTTAAAAGAGTGTGACATCATTTCTATTCATGCCCCACTAAATGAAAAGACAAATGGTCTTATCAAAAAAGAGCAGTTGAGTCTTATGAAAAAAGGCGCGATTTTGTTAAACTTAGGTCGTGGTGGCATCGTAAATGAGGCTGATTTGGCAGAGGCTATTGATAGTAACGGTATACTCGCAGGGCTTGATGTAACAGTTACAGAGCCAGTTGAAGTGGACAATCCATTGTTACATGTAAAGCAAAAAGATAATCTAATCATAACTCCACATATTGCTTGGGCTAGTTATGAGGCGAGAGTAGAGCTAATGCAGATAGTAGCTAAGAATATAAAAAGTTTTATAGCAAACTGATGTACGATATACTCATAGTTGGAAGCGGTGGAGCAGGACTAAGTTGTGCTTTAGAAGCAAAAAAACAAGGCTTACATGTAGCGGTTATAACTCAATCTGCTCCAACAAATGCAGCAACTTGCATGGCTCAAGGTGGACTCAATGGCGTAGTTTACGAAGACGAAGGCGACTCAGCCTCTCTACATGTAGACGACACCATAAAAGGTGCAGCTGGTTTGGCTGATGAGCTTAGAGTAAAAAGCATGTGTGAGGGAGCAAGAGAAAATATACTCTGGCTTGACTCCATAGGTATGCCCTTTTCAAGAAAAAAAGATAGAATCGCCCAGAGAAAGTTTGGAGCAGCGAGTCATGATAGAACTACCTACTCACAAGACTATACAGGATTAAAACTACTTCATACACTTTATGATAACTGTTTAAAAGAAAATATAGAGTTTATAGAGGACTCGTTTGTGATGGAACTTGTCGTGGAAGAGTCTACATGTAAAGGTGTAGTTGTCTTAAAAGATGGTGAAGTAGAGGTAGTAGAAAGTAGCTCTGTAGTTCTAGCAACTGGTGGTTATGCGGGGATTTATCATGGTTTTAGTACCAATGCCATTGAATCAACTGGCGATGGAGTTGCTATGGCTTTAAGAGCTGGTGCAGTTCTGAGCGATATGGAGTTTGTTCAGTTTCACCCTACATCTTTAAAAGGAAGTTCTGTTTTAGTGAGTGAGAGTGCTCGTGGGGCAGGTGGCTTTTTGGTAAATGACAAGGGTGAGCGGTTTGTAAATGAGCTCATGACTCGTGACGAGGTTAGTCGTGCAGTGTTTTTGCAGATACAAAATGGTAATGAGGTCTTTTTAGATATCCGTCACCTTGGTGATGAATTCATAAGCAAAAACCTACCACAAGAGAAAAAACTCATCCACATACACCAAAACCTAGACCCAAGCAAAGACTTGATTCCCATAACTCCCGCAGCTCACTATAGCATGGGTGGGATTGATGTTGATGAGAACTTACAGAGTTCCATAAAAGGGCTTTATGCTGTTGGAGAGTGCTCTAACGTAAAAGTTCATGGAGCTAACAGGCTTGGAGGGAACTCGCTCTTAGAAATAGTTCACTTTGGACGAGCGGTTGTGAAAAATATAGAGAAAGTATCTTTACATGTAGAGCTTGAAATACATAAGAAAAGAGCCAAAGAGAAGTTAGGTAGGCTTATGGGTGAAAACAAAAGCGATACATTTTTTAAACTTCGTGGTTCACTAGGACGTGAGCTTTTTGAAAAAGCAGGGATTTTTAGAGATAAAGAAGGCTTAGAAGAGTTAGAAAAAAGCATAGACAAGATGAAAAATAGTTTTAACAAACTAACACTAAGTGACAAGAGTTGGTTAGTATCTCACCTAAAGTTTGAGAATTCTTTAGAGGTGGCAAAGGCAGTAGTTTTAAGTGCAAAAACAAGAGAAGAGAGCCGTGGTGCTCACTATAGAGATGACTTTAAAAAGACCGATAAAAAGGCACTTCATTCGTTTATAGATAACTCTTTATATGTAAGGAGTGAAGTATGAATATAATCGTTCAAGGAACTTCTTACAAAGTACCATTAAAAGAGATAACACTTCTAGCTGCGTTAGTCTACATACGCGAAAACATAGACCCAACTTTGAAGTTTGGATACAACTGTAAAAGTGGAGTTTGTGGGAGCTGTTCGCTAAGAGTAAACAACCAAGAGACACTCTCATGTGAGTACAAAGTACAAAATGGCGATGTCATCGAGCCACTACTACATAAAACTAGCGTTCAAAACCGTTTAAAAAGAGTAGAGAGTTGGTTACATGTAGAGAGCTTTAAACCTATGGGAGAAGCTAGTGAGGAGAAGATAGAACAGCAGAGCGATTGCATACTATGTAGCTCTTGTTTCTCTGCATGTCCAGTGTTACATGTAAAGCCAGATTTTCTTGGACCTTACGCACTCACAAGAGCTTGGCGGTATATAGTGGACATAAGAGAAGAAGATAAACAAGGTTTTATAGAGCGTATCCAAGAAGAGGGCATTTGGGACTGTACTCTTTGTGGAGAGTGTACTTTGGCATGTCCTGTTGGGATTGACTCAAAGTCTGATATACTTCATCTACGTACAAAAAGTATGCAAGCTGGAAAGTTTGATCCAACTCCTCAGCCAGCGTTCGAAAATGACTTTGGATTTAATTCAGATTTTTAATAGTTGTTCTTTTTGATTGAAACTTGACCCACTTTTTTGAAAACTTTTGACCCATCTAAATAGTAAATAAACTATACTTCTGTTAAAAAACTATAGAAGGGGAATGGAGTGTTAAAATGAGACAGCAAGAGGTTATGCAAGAAGTCCACTAGATACGTCCACTTATTTTGTTACTCTTGTGTAGCTGTACACATTGCGAGCATTTAAACCAATTGATTCTTTATGTTTATCATAGCCTAAGTGAGAGGTTAACTCTCTAGATACAATCTGTTTCTTTAACTACTCGTGGTTTATTAAACTCATGCGTAAATCCTTTTCAAATGAACCTATTTTTTTGAGGCTTTACACTCTCTTAAAATATTTAAAAAAATAATTTTTAATTGTATTAAAAATTGTATTATTTTCTTTGACATATTTTGCCATTAAAAAATCAACCTTTTCTCTCTCTATTGCTGTTTTTAGGACATAATCATTTTCCCAAAAAGTTTTTGAGTTCGTTGATTGCTTTTTCATTTTTTATCCTAAATTTTATCTCTATTCTTCTTGAAGCATCTTTGTCTTCAACCTTATTCTTTATGATAGGATTTGCATAGGAGCGACCGCTTGCACTTATGTACTCTCTTAAGACTGCACTATCTTTTGGATATTTTTGGTATAAAAATTTCATAACTTCTAAAGCTCTTTTTTGAGAGAGTTGAAGGTTGTATAGATATGAGCCATCAGAGTTTGTATGCCCTTCTATGATGACTTTGTCAATATATTTCCTAATATCTTTATCAAATAAAAGTGCATTTATATACTTTTGAAGTACTTCACTAAGTTCTTTTTTTGCTTCCTCTTTTAGTTTAAAACTACTTTGTGTAAATAGGATATTTGAGTTAAAAACTATTGCTCCACTTTTAGGATCTATTTTTATGCTTTTTCCTAACTTTTTCTTGAGTTTTGTTACAACTTTTATCCGAATACCTGTTAGATTTTTGATTTTTACTTTTGTTATATCTAACTCTTCTACTATTTTTTGATGCTCTTTGCTCTGTATAAGAAGGGTGTTTTCTAGCTGTGCTAATTCTTGATTTTTTAGAACTAAGATATTATCTTTTTTATCTAACTCCTGACTTAACAAACTATTTTTACTGTTGAGATCCTTTTCTTTTAACTCATAATCAAAGATCAAATCTTTTAGTTTTTGAATCTCATCCTTGTTTAAAGAAATCTCTTCTATTTTTGTTGCGATATGGTCATTTAGTCTTTGGTTCATATCTTGGCTACTGTTTAGCTCTTTATTTAAATTTTCTAGCTTTTTTTGTGCTGTACTTAATTCAAATGAGAGGTGCAGGTTCTCTTGCTGAGTATTTTTTAGTTTTGTTTTTATATCGTTTAGTCGTTTTTTCTTATCTGCTAAAGCATTTTCACTTAGTCCAAGAGCCTCTTTTTGTTGTTCTAAGTCTGTTTTTATAGCTTGTAAGTCTGTCTGAATAAAAACATATTTCACAACGATAGCACCCACTAAAAGAATAAAAACAAATAGCAGTCCAGCCATTAAATCAGCATATGATATCCAAAAATTTTGTGCTTCTTCTTTGTTTTTATTATCTTGATACATTTTTAACTTCTGTTAAAGAGCTCACTATTTTTGCAACTTCACTATCTATAGTAAGTAGAGTATTTTTTAATCTATCTGAAAATTTTTCATCAAATTCATTTAGATAAGAATTAAATGACCAACCAATTTGGTCAGTATCTTTTTTCATAACTTCAAAATTTTTCACTATTGCTTTGTAGAGTTGTTCTATGTTTTCAGAATTGATATTTTTGAGGGCATTCGCAATTTGGGCTAAATTTTCCTCTTTTGATTGTAAAGAGTTTGCAATGCTCTCTAATGAAATACTACTTTTCTCTAGTTTTGAAGAGGTTGTACTTGCTTCATCTATCATCATTTTAAATTCTTGAAACATCTCATTTTGGCTGTTTTTAGCATGGTCTATTATGGCTAAATTTTCATACATGATTTTAGAGGTTTTGGATATAGATTCTTGTTCTAATTCAATAATTTTACTGAAAATATCTATTCGTTGACTCAGGGTTTTATTCATACTCTCTATAATTTCATCTTTTGCAAAGTTATCAAAAACGCTATTTAATCTTTCAAAGTTCTCCATACTTTTTAAAAAATAGGTTTGCTCTATCTCTTCTTTACTCCAAAAGAGTGATTTTGTACTATTTTTAATATGGTTAATACTCTTTTCAAAAGCACTTATACCAGCCTTATCAAACAATATCCACCAAATAGAGAGAAAAATACCATAAATTGAGACATAAAAGGCAGTACCTACTCCACCCAAAAGTAGAGAGATTTCTCTCTCTAAAACTGCAGAAGTTTTTGATGAAAAATCTGGCATAGAAATTGCAATAGATATAAAAGTACCCAATATGCCAAGAGTAGGGAAAATTCCACCAGCTACACTTGCAAAATTTTCATCTCTGAGTGTTGATGTATACTCTTTTACAAAGGAGTCATAAGGGGCATTTGCTTTTTCTGTTCCACCTATGTTTAGTTCATTTTTTTGTATATATTTTTTGAGTTCATTTTTAAAAATATTTAGTTCATTTTTAAATTTACAAGAAGCATAAAAAGCATTATGCTTTAAAAAAAACAGATAGAGCACAAATATGATACCAATCAAAAAAAGACTATGAATTTCAACCCTAAAAGGGATAATTTGAAAGTATCCAGCAATGATTGCTAAAAATATTGCTAGAGGAATAAAAAGAAGGTATAGTATTTTTAAAAAGCAGCTTGATTGTTGGTCTTGAGATAGGTCAAAAAAAGTAATATCACTCATATCTTTCCTTTTTAACATGCAGTATATCACAAATAATTTATTTTTTACATAATTCTGCTAGAATAACAAAAAACAAAGAAGTCTAATAAGTTCTAAAGTTTTTTTAACTTAAAAGCTTCCAGCTATAAATAATAGTTATACCTAAAGTATAAGTAGCTAAAAGCCAAACATTTCTAGGATTTCCTGAGAGTTTCGGTGTTTTAATCTCTGAAACATTAAGTATGGCAAGTGAAACTCCACTAAGGTATAAAACAGTTGTAAAAGTTTCACCACTCACTAAACCCTCCAACAAAAATACAGAAACTAAAATCAAACTATTGTTATCAAGAGCAAGTCCAGTGTATTTTGTTCCTTCAGCTAAACCATATGTACTAAAATAGCTTAAACGTATCGCAGCAGCAGAGACCATGATAAATGCTCCAATTAGAAAGAGTGGCTCAAATTTACCATAGCTTAAGAGTAAAATAGCAGGAGTGACACCATAACTGACAATATCTATTAATACATCAAGTTGCCCACCAAACTTTGCATCAGTTGAGGTTCTTCCTTTGAGTCTTCGTGCAACTAGTCCATCAGCCCAATCAAAAGCAACTGCCCAAACCATTCCAATCATCGCAAGAGCGTAAACACCCTCAATAGAGTAATAGATAGCAAGTATTGTGCAGGCTAACCCTGAAAGTGATAAAAGGTTTGGAATATCGTTAAGATAAGATAAAATAGTGGGTTGTTGTAACTTTTCGTGTATGGTACTCTTTTTTGGCATTAAAATTCCTATTTTTAAGTATTTTATAAATATTTTTTTAGTATAGCACAAAATTAAGTATAAATGGGTATTATGAATAAAATGAATTTTACTTAAAGGAAATAAATCATGACCGTATATACCGTTGGTACTTTTGACTTGTTACATATT
>CAZHBU010000077.1:6555-7767 GCA_964530865.1 uncultured Sulfurospirillum sp. | reverse complement strand
AATAGACGCAGGAACGGGAAGTGTTCGAGCTGTTATTTTTGATACTAACGGCAATCAGATAAGCGTAGGACAAAGAGAGTGGACTCACCTAGAAGAGCCAAATGTGCCAAATAGCATGAGTTTTGATTGTGAAACTAACTGGGGTTTGGTTTGCACATGTATAAAAGAGGCTTTACATGTAGCTAATCTTAGTGGTGAAGACATAGTGGCTCTTAGTGCAACAAGTATGCGTGAGGGGATTGTACTTTATGATGAAGATGGTAAGGAACTTTGGGCAGTTGCCAATGTAGATGCGAGGGCAAGTGAAGAGGTTAAGTTTTTAAAAGAGAATTTTGAGGGAATTGAAGAAGAGTTTTATGAGCTTAGTGGGCAGACTTTTGCACTTGGGGCTTTGCCTCGTATTTTATGGCTTAAAAATAATCGACCTGAGGTTTATGACAGAGTTGCAAAGGTCTCTATGATTGGAGATTGGATACTTGCTCGTCTGAGTGGAGTTATAGCGACTGATCCTAGCAACGGTGGAACTACTGGGGTATTTTCATTAGAAAAGCGTGATTGGGTTTCAAATATGGCTAAGAGAGTTGGACTAAAAGATGATATTTTTCCATCTGTTTTAGAGGTTGGAACGCTCATGGGAAGTGTTACATGTAAAGACTCAGGTTTAAGTAAAAATACAAAAGTAGTCATGGGTGGAGGAGATGTTCAGCTTGGAAGTGCAGGGCTTGGAGTGGTTGAAGAGGGACAAGTAGCAATTTTGGGTGGATCTTTTTGGCAACAAGTGGTAAACATACCTTCAACAACTAAACCACCTAAAGATATGGGCATAAGAGTAAACCCTCATGTGGTAAAAGGGCTGTCACAAGCAGAAGGAATTACCTTTTTTAGTGGGCTTGTGATGAGGTGGTTTCGAGATGCTTTTTGTGATTTAGAAAAACTTGAAGCAAAAAAGAGTGGAAAAGATACTTACACTATACTTGAAGAGAAATCAAAAGACGTTCCAGTAGGTTCACACGGAATCATGCCCATTTTTAGTGATAGCATGAAATATGGCAAGTGGTATCATGCAAGTCCAAGTTTTCTAAATCTTTCACTTGATGCGTCTACATGTAACAAGTACTCTATGTTTAAAAGCCTGCAAGAAAATGCTTGTATAGTTTCAAAGATAAACTTAGAAAAGATTGAGGTTTTTAGTAACTTAAAAGTTAGTTCTGT
>CAZHBU010000077.1:0-6455 GCA_964530865.1 uncultured Sulfurospirillum sp. | reverse complement strand
TCTGTTTATATAGATTGGAAACCTGGGGAAGAGTTTGTTTACATGTAAGGAACAGTATTCTTTAAAATTAGGTGGTTGTCTTTTATGTATTTGTCGATAGTTTCGATTCTTTTTTCTGTTTGAGGATGTGAATTAAAGAGATTATAACTTTTGTCTTTTGGCAAAGTTTTAAAAAAATCTGTTGCACCATTTACATGACCGTAATAGCAATTCATAAGTTTAACCGCAAATATATCGGCTTGACTCTCTTGTTTTTGAGAAAAACGACTTTCACTAAAAGCAATACTTTCATTTAAAAGTCCAGCCATATCTGTTAAGCCTGTTAAAAAAGCAATGCTATTAAATACAAAAGAACGTCCAAGCCCTTTTAGATGGTCACGATCATAAAAATGCCCCATTTCATGAGCTAAAACAAAAAGTATTTCATTTTGTGAAGAAGCTTTTTTTAGAAGTTTTTGAGTAACCATTATGTTTCCACCAGGAAAAGCAAAGGCGTTGATAGTATTGGAGTCTATAATTTGTACATTAAAATCATAAGATGATTGAGTGCATTTTTTAGCGCTATCTAAAAGTTTTTGTAAGTATAATTCTTCTTTAGATTTTTTCTCTTTATGTTCAGATTTTAAAAATGAGAAAAGTTTTTGTTCATTTTCTATAGATATATGTTTTACACCAAATTCGACCATATATCCTAAAGTAAAATATATGATTATAATACTAATAAATACCCCACTGAGCATCCAAGTTAAATCCCACAATGGTGAGTTTTTTGAAATATTTACTTTGTCATCAGGTAGTTTTGTGTTGTATTTCAATATTTTAGTGCTGTACCATAAGCTAGTACTTCTACACTTCCAATAGCACCTTTTCTTGAATTTTTAGAGATTGAACTAGTTTCTATGCGTATATTTATGATTTCATCTGCCCCAATAGCGTCTTCTTTCATACGTAGTATAGCCTCTCTTCTAGCTCTATCAAGTAGCGATTCATAAGCACTGACATTGCCACCAATAAAGTTTCTAAGAGATGCCAACAATCTTTTGAAGCGGTCTATTGAAATAACAACACTACCGTTTACTAAGCGACTATCTTTTATAAGTTCTGGTCTTAATGGTTTTTTGAGAACCGATGAAGGCAGATGTGCAAACTCTTCTTCACGTTTTCGTATAGAGACATAGTGTTTGTTTTCTAAGTAATGTCCTATGAAGTAACCCAATACAAGGGGTATAACTATAAGTGCTATATTTATCATTATTTTACGCTTACAGCTGTTCCGTATACATAAAGCTCAGCAGCACCTGCTGCAACTGATGAAGTTGAAAAACGTACATTTACGATAGCATTAGCTCCTAAAGATTCTGCTTGTTCTTGCATGCGTTTGAGAGCTTCTTCTCTTGACTCACTCAATAGCTCAGTATAGCCCTTTAACTCTCCACCAAAAACATTTTTTATGCCTGCCATAATATCTCTTCCAAAGTGTTTTGCTCTTACTGTAGAACCTGAAACAATACCATAATGCTCAACTATAGTTTTGTTTGGAATAGTTTCAATATTTGTGATATACATGTAACTCCTTTTGTTTTTATAAGTATTGTAGCATAAAAGTTAACCGACCGTTTACTTTGCTTCTGTATAATTTCAACAAGCGAAAAATTCATATTTAGACTTAAAATAGTCTAACTCCAAATAATAAAACTGGAAGAGATAAGCCAAGCATTTCTTCCAAACTCTTTATTTCCCGAGCTTATATCATGAAAAACCATTTTAAGGTTCAAGATTTTCTATGAGGGTAATTCTACCTAGTTTTTTGGTATAATAACTAAAAACTAGGGTCATTGTATGAATGCAAGTGTAAATATATTTCACGCCAACAACACTGTGATTTATAAATGCATAGGTTCATGGACTCTTGAATACATCACAAAACTTTCAAAGAAAATTAATACTACATGTAAAGATGGAAAAATAGTCTTTGACTTTACTCAACTAATAGATTTTGACACTCATGGTGTGTTGCTTGTAATAGAAACTATAAAAAAACTACAAATTCAAAACTGTAAAGTTGAAAAAGTTGGTGAGAGTGAAACTTTTAAAGCTCTTTATAAAGTCTGTTTGAGTAATTTTCCTCAAGATATAAAACCACCAGTTAAAAATGGAACTATAAGCGAGTTTTTTTATAACATCGGTGAAATTGTAACAGAGTCCAAAAAAACTCTTATAAATTTTTTCTCTTTTGTTGGTGGACTTACTGAGGCTGTTGGTGCATTAGCTTTTAAGCCTCAAAATATAAGATTTAAAGCAATTTTTTATCATATAGAAAATAGTGGACTCAAAGCACTTCCTATCATTCTTCTTACCTCTTTTCTCATAGGTATTGTTATTGCTTTTCAAGGAGCAGTTCAGCTTGAAAAATTTGGAGCAAACATATTTATTGTGGAGATGGTGAGTATTTCGGTGACAAGAGAGTTAGCTCCTCTTATAACTGCCATAGTTATTGCAGGGCGTAGTGCTTCTGCATATACTGCTGAAATCGGAGTTATGAAAATCACAGAAGAGATAGATGCCATGAAAACTATGGGTTTTTCTGTATGGAATTTTCTCATTATTCCTAGAGTATTTGCTCTTATGATTTCACTTCCTTTGATAGTATTTTTTGCTGATGTTATCTCTATATTTGGTGGTATGGTGATCGCTTCACTTCAACTTGGGATTAGCTTTGAAGAGTTTGCTCTTCGTATGCAAGAGAGTGTGGAAATCAAGCATGTTATTATTGGACTCATTAAAGCACCTATTTTTGGTTGGATTATCGCTGTCATTGGGTGTTTTAGAGGGTTTCAAATAAGCAGTTCTACTGAGAGTGTTGGAAAGTATACGACCATAAGTGTAGTAAATGCTATCTTTTGGGTTATCGCTATGGATGCTGTGATTTCAGTCTTTTTAACGGAGTTAGGGCTATGAGTAGTGTGATAGTTGCAAAAGACATTGTCACTAAATTTGGCACAAATGTAGTTCATGATAAGCTAAGTTTTGAGATAAAAAAGAGTGAAATTTTTGGACTTCTTGGAGGTAGTGGTAGTGGGAAAACTACACTTCTAAGAGAGATGATACTTCTTCAAAAGTACCATTCAGGCTCTTTTGAAGTCTTAAATACTGATATAAAAAAACTAAATGATACTCAAGAGAATGAACTAAGAAGTAAATGGGGAGTTCTGTTTCAGTTTGGAGCACTTTTTAGCTCTTTGAGTGTACTTGAAAACATAACAATAGCTCTAAAAGAGTACACAAATCTTAGCCCAAACGCTATAAAAAAAGCAGCTTTAATGAAGCTCAATATGGTAGGCTTATCTGAAAAAACAGCTTATCTCTACCCTAGTGAGCTTAGTGGTGGTATGAAAAAGCGTGTGGGACTCGCACGAGCACTTATACGTGATCCCAAACTTCTATTTTTAGATGAACCTACAAGTGGACTTGACCCAAAAAGTGCGAGAGATTTTGATAAACTCATAGTAGCACTTCGGGATACTTTAGGAATAACTGTTATAATGGTAACTCACGACAAAGATACAATAAGTACAGTTTTAGATAGATTTATTATCTTGGGTGAAAGTAAGATACTATTTTGCGGTGATAT
Organism: uncultured Sulfurospirillum sp.; assembly: GCA_964530865.1. GTDB lineage: Bacteria > Campylobacterota > Campylobacteria > Campylobacterales > Sulfurospirillaceae > Sulfurospirillum_A. The sequence continues at coordinate 2,824 of CAZHBU010000077.1, read as the reverse complement.
AGACGAACTTCGCTCTAGTGATAATGAGAATTTAAAGGAATTTACGGATGGAAAATAGAGCTAGTTACATACTAATTGGTCTTTTTGTTTTTATACTCGGTTTTTCAGGGGTAGGAGCTATTTTATGGTTAGGCAAGTATGCACAAAGTGAAAACTATAATTACTACAATGTCATTACAAGACAGAGTGTATCGGGATTAAATCCTAAAGCACCAGTAAAACTAAGAGGTGTTAGTGTTGGAGAGGTGAAAGATATATACATCAATAAAGATAACTCCGAAGAGGTAATAGTTCTTATAAAAGTAAAAGAAGACACTCCGATCAAAGAAGATACACATGCACTAATAAATCTTCAAGGCATAACAGGACTGAGCTATATAGAGCTTGAGGGTGGCACACATGACTCTAAAAAGTTGAAAACTAGTAAAAAAGAGAAAGATTATGGAGTAATTTGGACTAAAGATTCTATTATAGAGAGGGTTGATAAAACCTTAACAAACATAGGAAATAAAACCAATAGAATGCTAGATAAAACAGATGAGGTAATGAGTGAAAAAAATTTAGAAAACTTTGAGAAAATCCTTGCTAATTTAGTAGAAGTGACATCTAGTATGAACAAGACATTGTTAATGTTGCACTCAAAAGAGGAACACATAGATGAGGTGCTTCAAAAAGGTAAAGAGTTTGAAATAGCTGTTATAAAATCAGCAGATGAAGTTAGGAAAATGGCAAGAGAAATAGGAATTTCTAGTCATGAAACTCTTGTTAGTATGCAAGAAGCTTCGGCAACGACTTCAAGAGTGATGGGTGCCTTAGATGACAAACTAAAAGAGGGTAAACTTGATATTGATGTGATTGTAAGAGAAAATTTACTTCCTTTCCAAAATGATTTGAATGACTTAAGAACATTGATAGTTGAGTCAAAAGAGTTAGTAACAGAGTTAAGAGATAGCCCAAGTGACTTGTTTTTTAAAGAGTCAAATTTAGATTTAGCACCTTCCGAGGAGATGAGATGAGATATATAGTTTTAGTAGCAATTTTACTCTTTACAGGGTGTAGTTTAAAAGATATAGAAATTAAGCCTTCAAATTATAGATTAGAGCCAAATTATCCTCTACATGTAAAGAAGTCAAAAGATGATAGAGTTTTGAGAGTTCAAAGAGTAGAGGGCGATAGTTCTGTTATGACTCGCTCAATTCTTTATAAAAAAGATGGAGCTTTGAAGCCTTACAAGTACGGTCGGTGGAGTGAACTTCCTGCAACAAGACTACAAGAAATATTTGTAGAGTCAATTGAAAAGCAGAAGATTTTTAGAGCCACAGTATCGAGTCGTTCTTATGCGATGGCTGATTTGATTTTGGAGAGCAGTCTTGAAAACTTTGAAGAGGTATATAAGGAAGATAAATCATATGTACATGTAAGCGTACGTTTTCGTCTGATTGAGAGAACAGGAGCCAATATAGTAGGCTCAAAGTTATTGGAAGCTACTTATGTGGTTGAGAAAAAAGAGGCAAGTGGAGTCGTTTTGGCATTTAATAGTGCAGTAGAAAAAATAGTGATAGATTTGATAGGGTGGTTAAATGAGCAAAGAAAATAGTTTTGATATACATAAACTTTGGGTAAGTTTAGCGGCATTTGTTATTGTTGTAGCTGGAGTGAAAGCTGCTTCGCCTATAGTGATTCCATTTTTGTTGTCTATTTTTATAGCTACCGTAAGTGCTCCTGCAATTTTTTGGCTAGAGAAGTTGAAATTTCCTAAAATACTTGCATTTTTAACTGTACTATCTTTTGTTGTATTTCTTCTTTTGGGTTTTGGTTATATTTTATCTAGTTCAGTTGATAGTTTTTTATCAAATACGCCTCAATACACTGCAAAGATTAAAGAGATGATAGGCTCTATGCAAGGGCTTTTAGATAAGTTTGGAATAACTATTGCAAAGAGTGATTTGGAAGCTATATTTGACCCTTCTGGTCTTTTAAACTTTGCTGGAGGATTTTTAAAATCTTTTAGTAATGTTCTTTCAAAATCATTTATCATTTTTCTAGGTGTTACCTTCATGCTTTTTGAGACTTCTAGTTTGAGAACTAAGATGTATCTTTTAGCTAAGAAAGATGAATCAAAAGAGAATCCATTTGAGATTTTTAGTCAAAAACTCAATAGTTATTTAGCTATAAAAACAGTTATTAGCCTTATAACAGGAGTTATTGTTACAATTGGACTTACTATTATTGGGGTTGATTTTGCACTTCTTTTAGGAGTAATTGCTTTTTTATTGAATTATATCCCAAGTATTGGCTCAGTTATAGCTGCTATTCCTGCTGTTCTTGTAGCTCTTGTTGGGCTTGATATGAGTAGCGTTATGTGGGTAATAGCACTCTATCTAGCGGTAAACATAGTGATGGGCAATGTTATAGAGCCACGTTATATGGGAAAAGGGTTAGGGCTTTCAGTAGTGGTTATCTTCTTTTCACTTATATTTTGGGGTTGGATTTTAGGCTCAGTAGGGATGTTTTTAGCAATACCACTTAGCATGACAATAAAGATAGCATTTGAATCAAATCCATCAACAAGACCAATAGCAATGCTTTTAAGTGCTGTTGATGAAGATACACAATAAAAACACATTAGTGGAGTAGAATAAATTATGAAAAAAGTTATATTTAGTTTGGTTTTTTTAGCAGTGTCACTTGTAGCAAAGACAGATTTTTCTGAGATGAGCACAGAAGAGCTTTTAGCAATGATAGGCTACGTAAAACCAGCAAACCAAAAAACCTTTCAAAAAGAGTTGGAGTTAAGATACCCAAAAATGAATGAAAAAGAGAA
>CAZHBU010000076.1:2588-7944 GCA_964530865.1 uncultured Sulfurospirillum sp. | reverse complement strand
AAACCTGCAAGATTCATAGTCCAACTCCTATAGCCAGAGTTGGGACACCAAAAAATACTGTTTTTTCATCAATATATTGCAATTTAGTTTTAATTCAAACAAAACTTGCCATAATACTAAGTAAAATTGCAACCAACTTTAAAAGGACAAATTATAAAAAATATTTTAATTGTAGTAGCCAATCCAAAACAGACTAGTTTTTCATTTGCAATGGCAGATACATACACAAAAAGTGCACAAGACAGAGGTGATAATGTAGAGGTGATTGATCTTTATCGCGATGAGCATCAACAAGGCTTCTTTACTTACGAAGATGCCAATAACCTTGAGCCAACTGAAGCTGTTACATATTACCAAAACAAAATAACAAAAGCAGATGAGATAGTTTTGATTTTTCCATACTGGTGGGGAGGTTTTCCTGCGATTATGAAAAACTTTATTGATTGGAACTTTTCTAAAGGTTTTGCTTTTGAGTATGTGAACTCAAGACCTGTTGGGCTTCTTACTGGTAAAAGTGTCAAAATATTCACAACAACAGGTGCGCCAAAATTTATTTATGCCCTAACAGGTGCAAACAGAAGACTAAAATATACCATAAAAGAGCAAATTGTAAATTTCTGTGGCATGAAGCTAAATGGATGTCATATTTTTGGTGGGGTAGATACAAATTCTAAAAAAACTGAGCAAATTTTAAGAATCATAAAAGCAATCTGAAAAGTATATAAAAGTCAATTTTATTCTATATTTTATATACAAATAAGAGTACAATACTCCTTTACATGTAAAGGCTAACTATGACTCAAAACAGAAATATTTTTTTTATTCTACTTACTATAGCTATGCTTGGATGGGGTGCTTCTTGGGTTAATGTAAAAGTTTTAAGTACCTATATAAATGAATATGAGATGATATTTTTGCGGTTTGGTCTTGCTGCTTTGAGTTTTATTCCCATACTTTTATATCTGAAAAAATCCTTCAAAATAGACAAAAAAACAGCTCTTTTGGTTTTACTTGCATCGATTTCAAATGTCGCTTACATGAAGTACTTTTTTCTAGGAACAAAACTTGGAACAGCTGGACTTGGTGGAGCATTTGTAACAACTCTTGTACCTATCAATACTTTTATACTTATGGCTCTGTTTTTCGGTCGCAAGATAGGCACCAAAGAGGTACTAGCTCTGTTTTTAGGAGCATTTGGTGTTATGATGATACTCGGTGTTTGGACACTAGAACGTTCGCAAGTTTTAACTCAATACAATCTGTATTTCGTTTTAGCTTCAGTTTTATGGCCTATTTTAACCATCATAAGCTCTCGTGCGACTAAAGTAGCTCCCATAGTTTTTATTTTCTACATGTATAGTGCCACAACTCTTCTGGTTGCTCTGTTTTTTGTAGATTTCTCATTTATAAAAACACTCAATTATGAACCAAAATTTCTGTTCAATCTTCTATGTATAGCCATTGTAGGAACTACTTTTTCTACAACCATTTACTTTGTAGGCATAGAGAAGCTTGGCACCAATGAAGTTAGCTCATTTATATTTTTAGTTCCATTTTTTGCTATAGGATTGAGTGCTATGTTTTTAGGTGAGCATATTGGTTTACATGTAATCATGGGAACAATTCTTACCATAATCGCAGTTTCAATGTTAAACAATATCAAATTTGATATAATAACTCTTATAAAAAATAGAGGTAAAAAATGAACCTGACACATTTAGATGAAAAAGATAGACCAAAAATGGTCGATGTATCGGACAAAGAAGATACAACTAGAGTAGCAGTAGCAAGTGGAACTATAACTATGAATCAAGTTGCATATGACATGATAGTTACAGAAAAAGCGAAAAAAGGACCAGTTTTACAGACTGCTGTAATTGCCGCAATTCTTGGCACTAAAAAGACGAGCGATTTAATCCCTATGTGTCACCCTTTGATGCTTACAGGTGTAAATGTAGATGTAGATGAACTCCCTGAACTGCCTGGTTTTAAACTAGGTGTTACAGCTAAATTAAAGGGGCAGACAGGTGTTGAAATGGAAGCACTTACAGGTGTAAGCATAGGACTTCTTACTATCTATGATATGGCAAAAGCAATAGATAAATCTATGGTCATTTCAAATGTCCAACTAGAATCAAAATGTGGCGGGAAAAGCGGTGAATTCAAAAGATCTTAAACTAAATTACCCTTGCAAGTGGGAGTATAAAACCGTACTAGAGTCACATCATAATATAAAAGCAATAGTTAAAAGCGTGCTTGATGAAAGAGAACACTCTATAAAAAAGTCAAACAACAGCAAAACTGGCAAATACCAAAGTCATACTGTATCAACTCTAGTTCATAGTGATGATGATAGAAAAGCAGTATTTGAAGAACTTAAAAATCACGAATCTATAAAATTCGTTCTATAGGAGTCATAATGAAATCATTACAAAATATATTTAGTGCAACCATCAAAGAGAGTAAAGAAGATAAAAACTTACCGCTAGTCATAAACGAATTAACGTTTGAACTATCGAAGAAAAAAATACAAAGACTTAAAGATGACGCACATATACAGGCTCGTCTAGGAGAGCTTTTTGAATTTTATACAAGAGCTTTACAGAGTGAAAACCTTGAAAACTCTCAAAATATAGATGCTATTATATCTGGGCTTATTAAAGCTGCAAGTTACGATAAAGAGGAGTTTTTATACAAAAGCCTATACGAAAAAGAGCAATTGGAAAAGTCGATTACCCATCAAAAAGAGAGTATCAAAAACACAATAATGGGTACTTTTAATATCCTTGAAGCTCACATAGGGAAAATGGATGAGAGTATCTCAAAAGAATCCATTAAAGCACTTCATAACACAAAACTAAGAGGTGTTGAGATGTTAGGCATACTCAAGGAGACTACAAGCGAAGCTCTTTTAACTACACTTGAAAAGGCTAAAGATGTAGAAGATACTGTTTTTGAAATCACAAAAAATATAACTTTTCAAACTATAAAAGAAGGTGACTTCTCAAAAGCAAGAATTTTAGAGATAGCAAATACAATTTTAAAAGCTACAATTGAAATAGCAGATGAAGAGAAAGCCAATGCAAAAGCACTATTAAATGGTTCAGTTCATGGAACAAAAGAGGGTATGGCAAAAGCAATAGACAAGTTTAAAAATGACCTTAAGTTTGCCCCTGAAGAGTTAGCTACTGAAGATTTAAAAACTATCAAAAAAGACTTGTCCGATATAGATAATGCTTTTATAGAGATAGTAAAATCTTCAAAAAAGATTTCAAATGGACTATCCGTTGAAATTATAGAGAGTATTCTTAACAATGATATAGACAATTCACTCTCAAAGGTTAAAAGAGTTGCTATTGAAGCAAGAGAAACTCTTAGTGAGAAAATAAACGAATTAAAACTAGAAGATAATGAGTTTATAAAAAAAGCTGAAAAAAAGATAGAAGAGTTAGAAAAAATAGCTTCAAAAAAGTTAGACTCAATAAAAAAAGATGAGCGAACTAAAAATGCAACAAAAGAAGCCAAACGTCTAGGAAATCACGCATGGGAAGTAGCAAAAAATGCAGTAGAAAGTGCTATCAAAAGTGCAAAAGACGCTATTAATAAAAAATAAATTTATATCAAATAGCAACTTTTATGGTTAAATATTTTTAACCATAAAAGTTTATTAACAATGTTATAGATTAGTGAGATACTAATGCAGGTATAGTAGTATGCTCTAGCATATATCTTGAAGATCCGCCAAGCATCATCTCTTTAAGACCTTTTTTACAATATGCTCCAGCAACTATTAAGTCAAAATCACCATCCCTTGCTGCTTCCAATAACGCTTCACCTGGGATAAAAGTTGTTTTGATAAGCTCAAAAGTTGTCTCTATGCCATGCATAGCAAGATAATTTCTTAAATCTCTTATGCGAGTAAGATTCTCCGTTGTATAAGCTTTTGAAGATACAATATGAACTTGTTTAGCAGTTTTCATAATAGGAATTGCTTCAGATACTGCACGTGCTACTTCAGGCGAATTATTCCACCCTATAATAACTTTGTCTATTTTAAACTCTTTCATAGCTCGTGGTATCACCATAACGGGTTTTCCACTTTCTAATACAGATGCTTCAAAAGTTGCAGTTGCTACACCTTTTTGTGGTGCTGCAGCGATTACCATGTCACAAAATTTTGTCTGTTGTGCAACCATGGTGCTTCTCACCCCAACACTCATAGTTACATGTGCTGTAGACTTGTCAACTAATGGAGTTTCGCTCTCAACTATACCTATCTCATCACAACAATGATCAAATATTTTTCTATGTGTGTCCATGGTGCTTTTTAGATTATCAATTTGGATGCTTTCTAATCTATTTATTATCTCATTTGGAAGAACCATCCCTGAGGGTACACCACTACGTACAGTTGTTTCTGAAACAAGTACTTCCAAATGGCTATTTAAACCTTTAGCAACTAATAGTGCTCCATAAATTCTTGATTCTAACTCATCTCCACCACCAACTGGGAACAACATTTTCTTTGGTAACATCAAATCTCCTTAAAAAATTTATTAAACTCTATGTTTATATCTCTTGCCACATCAAGACTTATAAGTTCAAATCTTATCTGTGAATCTTGTTTAGCCTGAGCCAACCTAAAACAGTCTACTGGGACAACTGCTCCAATCTTAGGATAGCCACCTACAGTCTGTCTCTCTTTAAGAAGCACTATAGGCTCTCCATGAGCTGGAATCTGGACTGAACCATAAGCGATAGGCTCAGAAACTATGCCTTTACATGTAGAGGTTATTTTCTCTCCGCTTAGACGATATCCCATTCTGTCATTTTGTCCTGTTACCTTATAAGATGCGCTGAAAAACTTTTTTCTCTCTTGCTCTTCAAACATATCCCACTGATACCCAGCTACAACTCTTAACGTTAGAATTTTATCATAATTTGGCTGATAAGTATTGACTAATTTCCTATTATCTACTAAAGTCTTACATGTAAAGGGTAAAAACTGCTTTACATGCAGAGGCTTCCCTCCTATTTTCTCTTTTATACTAACTGAACAGCTTCCATACTCTTGCACTATATTAAAACCATCTTTTACTGCTAAATAGACCCTTGCTCCACTTGTAGCAAAACCTAGGTTTATAATATCTCCATCATTTACTTTATAAGTCTTCCAAATCTCAATTTTTTTGTTATTTATAGTTGCATCTACTTGTGCTCCTGTTAAAACTACAGTAGTTGAGCCCTTTGTTTTTAATTTTACTCCACCAAAAACAATTTCAAGCATATTGGTGCCATACTCATTGCTTAAAAGTCTATTTGCGTGGTGAAATGCAAACTCATCTAAAGCACCTGC
>CAZHBU010000076.1:0-2488 GCA_964530865.1 uncultured Sulfurospirillum sp. | reverse complement strand
ATTTTTTAGTGCATAAAAAGCTTCTCTAACTTTTCTTGCTACACTATCTCCTATCTCTTGACCAAAGTAGATTATCAATGAATCTACTGAAGCTACACTAAAACAACGCATTCACACTCCTTTTAGCCTATATACTCTCTTAAAGCTTTTACAAACTCTACTGCTTCTTTATTGTCCCCATGCACACACATGGAGTCTGCTTGAAGATTTATCACTTCTCCATCTATAGTTATAAGTTTTCCCTCTGTTTTTAATAACTCTATTCTATCAAGAACTACTTGCAAATCATGAATCACAGCGCCTTTTTGTGTCCTTGGAACTAACAATCCTTCACTAGTGTAAGCTCTATCGGCAAATACTTCATATATAAAAGATATGCCAAAATCTTTGGCTAGCCCCTCATAATAACTATTTTTATTTGTTGAAAGTATCATGAGCTTCAAACTCTTATCATATTTGCTAATCCCACTCATGATAGCTTTCATAACTTCATCATCTTTCATCATGTCATTGTACAAAGCTCCATGAGGTTTCACATACTCTACATTTGTCTCATTTGCTTTACAAAACCCTTCTAGTGCTCCGACTTGATAAACAACTAATGCCTCCATCTCATCAAAACTACACTTCAAGCTTCGTCTTCCAAACCCAACTAAATCAGGGTAACCTGGGTGAGCTCCTATTTGTACACTATATTTTTTTGCAAACTCAACAGTCTTTTTCATAACAAGTGGGTCAGAAGCATGAAAACCACAAGCTATATTTGCCATATCTATTAAAGGTATGATAGACTCATCTTCCCCCATACTCCAAGAACCAAAACTCTCCCCTAAATCACAATTCAACTTCATGAAACAGCCTTTTTTAAATCATCGAGTATATCTTCTTCAATAGCCCACTCTTTACCATCTACTGTTTTTTCATTTATCTTACTAACTCCATCAACTGAACCAAGTTCTACTATAAAACCTAAATACTCATCAACCTCTTCAAAACTAGGCAACAAACTACTCTCAAGATAAGCTATAAAGCCATACGCTCCCCAATTTGATACAGTAGCTATGATTGGAAAATCACACTTTATAGTACAAGGTTCAAGTGAAAGATGTTTTGTGACAGACTCAGCAAAGTTTCCCATACCAAGTTCATTACCACCATCACCTATGGCAAATGTTGGTCTTGTTTTAGCCCCAAGCACAAACAAGTCATCTACAGGAGCAGTAAAATCTGCTACACTAACTCCTCTAAGATTTGCGTATAATCCATCCTTGTTTCGTCCACATCTCTCTATACTAAAATGACATATTGGATTATACTCTTCCAATATAGCCTCATAATACTTTTTTTTATGTCCCTTAAGCGGAATATAAATAGTCTCTATCTCTTGAAAATAATCTTTACAAAATTCATCTGTAATAATGACTGATTTATACCCCAAAGAGTTCAAAGCACGAGCGAGGAAGTATGTTCCTACAGGACCATCAGTCTCCGCAAAACCAGCTACATAAAAACCAGTATATAGAAAAACTACACCCTTCTCTAACTTTTTAAAAGCCTCTACAGCCTCTTTGCAATGCTCTTTTGGATGATGTTTTTGAAGCACATCCATGCCCCTAGTAGAGTGTTGTAAAATTACCTCATCAACCTTCATAATAGTCGCTATCTTTTTTATCTGTTACAAACATGTAGCCCGGACTATGAGTCATAGCAAAAGGTATATTTATGTCTCTTAGAACATTTTGTGGCGTTACACCACAAGGCCAAAAAAGAGGAATTTCATCACTTTTTATCTCCACTGCGTCACCATAATCAGGCTTTTGTAAATCTGTTATGCCTATCATTTCAGGATAGCCAACTTGTATAGGTGAGCCATGAGTTGCAGGAAAATGACTAGTAACCACGCAAGCCTCAGCGACTTTTTCTTTTCTTACTGGTCGCATAGAAACCACCATTGTGCCTCTGAAAATTCCATAAGGATTTAACTCTATATTTGTATTATACATAGATACATTTTTTTTCTGCTCAACATAACGAAGATTTATGCCTGCTTCCGTAAGTGCTTTTTCAAAAGTAAAACTACAACCTATAAGAAAAAATACTAAGTCTTCATTGTAGTACTCTTCTATATTTATGACTGTTTTTACCACTTTTCCCTCTTCTATGATGTCATAAGAGGGAAGTTCATTTAGTAAGTTTGCATTATCTGAGAGAAATGTTGAGTAGTGAGAGCCTTTTATGACTTCTAGAACGGGAATTGCTTTGTTATTGAGCTTTGCAAACTCCTCGAAGTCTTTAGCGTATTTACTTGGTAAAACTACCATATTTGTCTGCACATGACCAGAACAGTAGCCCGCTGTGGGGCTACGAAATTCGCCACTGGCGATAGATTTTCTAAACTCTTTTGTTGTCATACTAATATCTCCAAATTAAAAGATTATTATATCATTATCCCACCATTTTAGTAGGTAAGTATGTAACTATCTCTGGA
>CAZHBU010000075.1:5058-8050 GCA_964530865.1 uncultured Sulfurospirillum sp. | reverse complement strand
AGTGCTAGAATCCTCTATTTATACCCTACAACTACCTCAAACGAATTAATACAGACTATAATCGACTCAAAAACTTTTCATAACTACTTTGATATGCCAATTCAACACATAAGTGATGTGATGTTAAAACTTATGAAAAGAGGAGCTGGCAAACAAAGAATCATAGAACAACTTACAATTATGAGAAATGCTAAAGATAGCTTTTTAAGAACTGGTCTTATCATAGGACATCCAAATGAGAGTGAAAGTGAATTTAACGAGCTTTTAGAATTTGTAGAAAATTTTGATTTTGATAGAGTGTCTCTGTTTGCTTACTCTGATGAAGAAGATACTTCTGCTTATGAGATGAGCGAGAAAGTAGATGAAGATAAAGTAACTTCTAGACTTGAACTAATTGAAGAAATTGTAAAAAACAAACACGAGAAATCACTAAACAATGAATTAGGAAAAACTATACAAATCATCATTGAGGGTGAAAGTAGTGAGGGTGAGTTTTTTATGGGAGCTAAGAAGCTCTCTTGGGCACCGGAGATAGATGGCGAAATACTTGTTAATGAGAGTAATGTAGGGGCTTTAGAAGTTGGGAAAGCTTACGAAGCACAAGTCAAAGAGTTAGTTGGAGATAAGCTACTTGTTAGCGTTACCAAAACTCTCTTCTGATGTTTTAGAAGAGTTAAAAAAGAGCAAAAACCTGCTTGCATTCTCTGCAGGAAGTGATTCTAGTGCTCTTTTTTTTATGCTCGAATCTTTATCAATCGAGTTTGATATTGCTTTAGTGAACTATCAAACAAGGAAGCAGAGCTTAGAAGAAGAAGAGTATGCAAAAACTATAGCAAAAGAGTTCAATAAAAAGTGCTATACCTTTACATGTAGACTTCAAAACAATAACTTTGAACACAATGCAAGAGCTACAAGATATAATTTTTTTAAACAAATCATCCAAGAACACTCTTACGATACCCTCTTAACAGCTCACCACCTAAACGATAAACTAGAGTGGTTTTTAATGCAACTCTCTAAAGGAGCTGGTGCAGTGGAGCTTAGTGGCATGAGTGAAATCGAGCAAAACAATAACTATAAAACTATTCGACCACTCCTTCAAGTTGAGAAAAGTGAAATTTTAGAGTTCTTACATGTAAACAAAATCAAACACTTTTTAGACTCTTCTAATCAGAATAAAAAATACTTTAGAAATAAAATCAGAGAAGAGTTTGCTTCGTCTTTTTGCGAACAGTTTTCAAGTGGAATTAAAAAGAGTTTTAAGTATCTTGAAAAAGACAAAAAAAGATTACTGCCAGAGCTGATCGAACAAAATAGAAAACTCTATATTTTAAAAAGAGATGAAGACAACCTCATAAATATAAGAGGTATCGATAAAATCGTCAAAAATCTTGGTGTTCTATTGAGTAGTTCCATGAGAGATGAAGTGCTAAAAACGAAAGATTGCATAGTCTCTTCAAAAATTGCTATCTCTTTTAGTGAAGACAAAATATATATATGCCCTGTTGTAAATGTGACTATGGATAAGAAGTTTAAAGAGAAGTGCAGAATTGAAAAAATCCCTGCTAAGATACGTCCTTATTTATACTCTATTTTGTAGAATTGATGTCATAAACTTTTATTGTAAATGCTGAGCTTATTTTAGTTCCATTTGCTTCCATACGAATTGGAAAATCTGCTTGAATAATGTTTTCATATCTATTTAATCCCTCTAAAAATACATAAAAACTTGTAGGACTCAATAAAGAAGAACTTACTTTTAATTTATACTCAATAAACTCTTTTTTATGAGCTTTTTTATCTACTTCTACCAATGAAACTCGTGTAAAAAATTTACCTGCGTATTTTATAAAATTATCAGTTGAAAACTTATGCATAAAAGATGTTATTGCTCGTATGTTTTCACTATTGAGATTGCTATACTCTATGTTTCTATCACTTAGTATATTTTCTACTCTCATCTTGTGTACCAAAGATTTTTTATAAACTACTTTTGATGATCTATACTCCTTTACATTTGGAACTATTACAAAAAGTATCATAAAAAGAGTTATTACTATAAGAATAAGTAAATAAATCAGCAACTTTACAATGTCGATTTTTTCCATACTTTTATCCATCATTCGCCCTCTGGATTTATGATTTTATTTGTACTAACAAAATTATACCAGCCCTTATCGGTAAGGTAAAATATAGTATTACTAGTATGAAATATAGACTTCAAAGGAGCTGCTAAAAGAAAATTATAGGCATCTCTAGTTGGTGTTACGCCATAAATAACAAGCGAGTCTTTTTCCATGATAACTTTGTTCAGTGTAATCTGATCAGGTACTAAATCAAACAGGTTTTTCATACTATCTTTTAAAATAATATTGTTTGCATATATCTCTTCAGCTACTGCTTTTTGTCTTAATATAAAACCTATCTTCTCATCTATGTTATCTATATTTTTTTCTAGCACAGCTCTATTGATATCTAATGCTTTTGCACTGCTTTTAAAATCTGAATTTTTATACACCACAAATAGATTGAAAATATTTAAAAACACAAAAATAGAAGCTATAAAAACTAGCCATACTTTTGTAAACATAGTAAAAAGGTATTTTTTTCTTGGAGCTATAAATGATGCTTTCATGACAAAATCTCTTCTCTTGCCATATTACAAACAATCTCATTGATATCTATTTTGTTCATCTCTATATCCATAAGAAGTTCACTCTCAATCATATCTATAAGCTCTGAGCTTACTTCATATCCATCATAAATGATAACCGTTTCTATAAAACTACTTTTGTAAAGTGGATTTGCATAAAACTCTTTAAGAGAAGAAGTTAAATACTTATATATCAAAATATCTCTTCCAAAAAGCTCCAAATCACTCTCTTCTGTATCATCTTCAAAATGTCCTAGGTCATTCTCTTCAGATTTTATATCTTCAAAACTTGCATCACTATCACTCAAATCATCTAAATCACTCAAATCACTCAAATCA
>CAZHBU010000075.1:0-4958 GCA_964530865.1 uncultured Sulfurospirillum sp. | reverse complement strand
AAATCACTCAAATCACTCAAATCATCCAACTCTTCCATGTTGCCCATATCATCACTTGTATTGTCAAGTTCTGCTATATTTTCTATACCCTCTTCTTCTTCGGCATTTTCCCAGTCTTCTTCACCTGAAGAGATATTATCATCTGTAGTAGTTTTAAAATATGCTCCAAAAAGAAGACTATTTCCATCAAAAACAGTAATTGTTACAGAGTCTTGGTGATTTAACATATAAAGTATCGGTTTTTCTTTTACTCTTTGCTTTTTTATAAGCGAATATTGGACTATAAATGGTGAGTATATAAAATCAATCCCCACATTTTTAAAAAGTTTTTTTGCCCAGTTTATATCGATGAAAGATGCATAAATAGACCATTGATTATCTAAATTAAAATGAGTCACACTTTTCATAGCAACACTATTTTTTTGAAAATCTATAGCTGTTGTTCCACTAATAGCACCTTGCCCCATAGAGTCCAAGAAAAGTGCCAAATACGAAAAATTATACTCTGTTTGCAAAGTATTCAAGTACTCTTCCATCTTAAAAGGAATGCTTTCATACTCTTTAGCATCAAAGTTTTTAGAAAATTTATCTTTTAAAACTCCATTTTTTACAACTCTTGAGCTTATAATCCACTCATTGCCTTGTTGTACTATGGATATAAAAATATTTGAAAGATATTTTTGAAAAACTTTAGTTAATGCCATATACGCCCGTTTTAATTTATTTTGTTACTATTATACCAAACATTAAGCAAAAGAAGTTCCATAACTGAACTTACACACCCCCTAAAAGTATAGATGGTATATAAGATCAATTAAACAACTCTTCATACAGTTGTATAAACTTTTTTTGCATTTTTTTACTACTAAGTTGCAATGACTCATCTGTCAAAGTTGATGGAGCGAGCTCTTTGTAACTCTCAATCATAATTTCGCACATCATTTTTACTCGAACTTTATCTGCCTCTGTGTAATCTTTCTTTGAACTTATTTCATCTATTTTAGTAAAATACTCATTTCCCTGTTTTATATATGCTTCATACTCTTTAGCAATTGCACTTTGTGTCATAACTGTATTTGCCATTTTATTGTAACTATCTTGATCATAAGCCTCTTTAGCTAACGTATAAGCACTCTCATAATTTCCCAAAAAGTAATAAATTCTAGCTTGAATTGAGTTTTGGTAAGAGGAGTTAGAACTAAAAAAATAAACACTCCCGCCTAACAACACAATCATGAATATAATCAATTTGATCTTAGAAAGCATGTTTCATTAACCTCTCTTTGATTTTATCTTTTGCAGACTCTAAACTCTCATCAGTAACATAAAATGGATCGCTATAGTAGTAGTCTAAAGTACAAAATGGTTTCGGAATTGAAAACTTATCCCAACTTTTTAGTCTCCAAGCCTTTGAAGCCTTGCAATTCATAGTGATTATTGGTACATTTTTTTTCTGTGCAATAACAACTGCACCATCAGCTACACTATGTCTAGGTCCTTTTGGACCATCTGGTGTAATACCAATATCTCTTCCCAAATTTAATGACTTAAATGAATCTTTTAAGGCTTTTAGCCCTCCACGAGTAGAACTACCTCGTATAGTATCACCACCAAGCATTTGCAAAAGCCTAGTTGCTATCTCACCATCATGGTGTTGAGAAACAATAACATCTATATTTTTTGATTTTCTATAATTCCTATAAGCAAAAGGGAGCATTAAAAGTTCTCCATGCCAAAAAACAAAGATACTTGGTATTGTTTTTACTTTTGTCTCATCAAAATGGTATCTTTTTTTACATGTGAGGTATATAAAATAGAGAATTACATACGCTAGAGGAGGCACGATAAATGCCTCTAACTTTCTTTTTGTTTTTTTATTTAACAATTTCGCCATATAGTGATAGCCGTTTTGGATTTGTAATTTTTACTTTTTGAATAGTTCCAAGTAACTCTTCACCACCCTTCACTTG
This sequence comes from uncultured Sulfurospirillum sp., assembly GCA_964530865.1. Lineage (GTDB taxonomy): Bacteria > Campylobacterota > Campylobacteria > Campylobacterales > Sulfurospirillaceae > Sulfurospirillum_A. The sequence goes on along the minus strand of CAZHBU010000075.1, from coordinate 2,988 downwards.
AACAAGTGCATTATTGTCACTTCTTCCCGCTACCATACCATTGTTTCTAAGTTCTTCAAAATAGACTTCACAAATTATATCTCTTCTTGAACTTGAAATTTCATCTAAAATCTCATTTTGTCTTGTCTGTAGTCTTTTTAATCTTGCTGAGCCAATTTCATCATCAACTTGGTTTGTGAACTTGGCTGCTTTAGTCAAAGGACGAGCCGAGTACTTAAAAGAAAAAATTTGCTCAAATTTGACCTTCTCCATTACATCCATGCTATCTTCGAAATCTTCATCACTCTCACCAGGAAAAGCAACAATTATATCAGTACTAATAGACACATTAGGAACTAACTCTCTTAACTTTAAAGCACGATTTAAGAACCACTCTTTCGTGTAGCCTCTCTTCATCTCTTCAAGTATATGAGTTGATCCACTTTGAAGTGGCATATGCATAGATTTACATACTTTTGGATTATTGGCAAATGTTTCTAAAAACTTATCGTCCATGTGAAGTGGGTGAGGTGAAGTAAAACGGATACGCTCAACCTCTTCTATCTCACTTATCATATTTAAAAGATCTGAAAAATCTGTTTTTTGTTTCGGTTTTGAAGAAAATCTTCTTCCATAGTTATTAACATTTTGACCTAACAAAAATATCTCTTTTGCACCATTTTTAGCAGCTTTTCTTGCTTCTTGAACAATTAATTCCGCTGGAATTGATATTTCATCACCCCTAGTATGTGGAACTATGCAATAAGTACACTTTTTGTCACACCCAATAGAAATGTTTACAAAAGCTTTATAATGCGAGCCTCTAAACTCGCTAAAAGCATATGTACTCTCATCATAATCAATACTAACGTCTATAAATTTATCTTTTTTTACTGCTTCTGAAACTTTTGATACATTTCTCGCACCAAGAACAAAGCTGACAGTTGGGGCTCGTTTAAATATCTCATCGCCCAAGTGACTTGCAGTACATCCACAAATCCCTATCTTGGCTCCATCTTTTTTTATCTTATTGAAAACACCAATCTCAGAGAAAAGTTTGTTAACAGGCTTTTCTCTAACACTACAAGTATTTATCATAATCAAATCTGCGATTTTTGCATCATTACATAGTTCATAGTCATCTTTGCTACTAAGTTCTGCTACAATATGCTCAGTATCTCGAGTGTTCATGGCACACCCAAGAGTCTCAATATAGAGTTGCTTCATTTACAGTATATGAATCTCATACATATAGTCATCTTCACCAAGACCATACTTAACTTCACGAAGATACACACTAAAATCTTTTTCTTCAAAATACTCCACTAAAGCTACTAAGTCTTTATGTGAATTCTCTTTGTCAAAATAAAATATTTTATGACCCTCTTTTGCTATTGTCTCTTCTACTTTTGATAAAAGAATTGTTTTTGGTTTTGCGTTTATTTCATTGCGTGCTAATTTTAATTCCATTACTATTCCTCAATATTACATTATTATAATCCACTAGTATAGCCACTTTTCAATAAAATTCGTATTAAACTTACACAAAGCAACTTTAAGATATAATTCAACTCTTCTAAAAAGCAATCCCTAAAAATACTACTGTTAATTTATATTGCTAATTAAGTAAAAAGGTAAAATTATGGAAAAAATTATAGATATTATAGAGTCAATCGCACATGAAAAAGATTTAGATATAGAAGATGTTAAAAAAACAGTCTGTATCGCTCTTACTAAAACTGCTCAAAAAATTTATGGTGAAGATTATGACTATGAAACAGTTATAAACACCGATACAAAAACATTGACACTCTTTCAAAAAGTACTAGTTGTTCAAGATAGTGATGAAAGACTAGAAGATGAAAAAGATAAGTATACAGGTATAACAGAGGCTAAAGAAGTAGATCCTGATATTGAAGTCGGTGATGAGCTTACTTATGAACTACCACTAGATAACTTAGGACGAACCGCAGCTGCTACTCTTCATAGAGAGTTAGAATTTCACATACAAAGACTACTAGAAAATCAAATCTTTGACAAATACAAAAACATGGTTGGCAACAGTATATTTGGAACAGTTACAAGAGTAGACAACGAAGAAGCTACTTATGTAGAGTTTGATGAAGTTCGTGCAGTTATGCCTAGGCGTAACCGTATCAAAGGTGAAATATTTAAAGTTGGAGATGTTGTAAAAGCTGTAATAAGAAAAGTTTTTATAGATAAAGCACAAGGTATTTATGTTGAGATTTCAAGAACAAGTCCAAAGTTTCTTGAAGCTCTTCTAGCTCTTGAAGTTCCTGAGATAAAAGACGAAATGATAACAATTAACTCAAGTGCAAGAATCCCAGGAGAGAGAGCAAAAGTAGCTCTTACTTCACTTCACCCAAATGTAGATGCAGTTGGTGCAACTGTTGGAACAAAAGGAATGAGAATCAACGCAGTAAGTGGTGAACTCAATGGAGAGAACATTGACTGTATAGAGTTTTCGACTATACCTGAAATTTTTATATCTCGTGCACTTAGCCCTGCAATCATCTCAAATGTAAAAGTAGTAGATGGAAAAGCAATAGTAACTCTACCAGCTGATCAAAAATCAAAAGCGATAGGTAAAAGTGGAATCAATATCCGTCTAACATCAATGCTTGTTGGCATGGATATAGAGCTTGTTGAGCTAGAAGGCTCTAGTGAAACAGGCGCATCAAGTGAGCCTTCAAAAGACCCCAATGCTCTTTCTAATCTATTTGATTAATATTATCAAATAAAGTTTTTCGCATAAAATATTTTTATGTGAAAAACTTTATTTTAAAAATTCTTGAATTTGTAAAAAACTAATACTTGTCCTCATCTCTTTGATAACTTTTTTTATGCTATTTTTTGTGATTTCTAAATCATCACAATATGCTTGCAATTTATCGTAATCATAAGACGAAAGTTTCTTCTTAAAAAATAAACTCTTTCTCTCTTTATTTATACAAAAAGAATATACTCTATTATAATCATCCATCCAAG
>CAZHBU010000074.1:0-8053 GCA_964530865.1 uncultured Sulfurospirillum sp. | reverse complement strand
ATATAATAAATAAGGATAACCCTATGAAAACAGAAAATATAATAATATTTGATACAACATTAAGAGATGGCGAGCAGAGTCCTGGTGCTTCTATGAATACTGAAGAGAAGATACAATTAGCTCTTCAGTTAGAAAAACTTGGAGTAGATATAATCGAAGCTGGTTTTGCAGCAGCTAGTCCAGGTGATTTTGATGCTATAAAACGCATAAGTGAGCAAGTAAAAAACTCAACCGTATGTTCACTTGCTCGTGCATTAGATAGAGATATAAAAGCAGCAGGTGAAGCTGTACAGTGTGCTGAACTTCAAAGAATTCATACTTTTATAGCAACAAGTCCAATTCACATGGAGTATAAGTTAAAGATGACTCCAGACCAAGTTATCAAAAAAGCAGTTGATGCTGTAACTTATGCAAAGACTTTTTGCGAAGATATTGAATTTAGTTGTGAAGATGCAGGAAGGAGTGATATAGGCTTCATGAAAGAGATACTTGATGCTGTCATAAACGCTGGAGCAACAACTCTAAACATACCTGATACAGTAGGATATAGAATGCCAAGTGAAATGGGAGCAATTATTAAAGCGCTTCATAAGAGTGTGGGTAACAGAGCTATACTTTCAGTTCACAATCACAATGACCTTGGAGTTGCTGTTGCAAGTTCTATTGAGTGTATCTTAAATGGTGCTAGACAAGTAGAGTGTACTATTAATGGACTTGGAGAGAGAGCAGGAAATGCAGCTCTTGAAGAGGTTGTTATGGCTCTTAGAACTCGTCACGATATTTTTGGTGGGTTTGATACAAATATAAACATAAAAGAGATTTACCCTACTAGTAGATTGGTCTCTACAATTACAGGAATTGAGCCACAACCAAATAAGGCTATAGTAGGTAAAAATGCTTTTGCTCATGAGAGTGGAATACATCAAGATGGAGTTTTAAAGCATACAGAAACATATGAGATTATGCAAGCTACTGACATTGGACTTGATAAAAATTCAATTGTTTTAGGTAAGCATTCAGGTCGTCATGCTTTTAAAGATAAACTTTCTAAACTTGGCTTCAATCTTAAAAACGATGAGATAGATGAGGCATTTGGAAGATTTAAGATTCTAGCAGATGCAAAAAAAGAGATTTTTGATGATGACATAAGAGCATTGGTTTCAGCAGAGATTGCAAAAGTAAAAGAGGTGTTTAAACTAGTAACTCTTCAACTAAGTGATTGTAATCCTGGCGGTGTTGCAAATGCGGCAGTGACAATATCTCACAATGGTAAAGAGGTAACAGATGCAGCTATAGGCAATGGAACTATGGACGCAGTATTTAAAGTAATTGACAGAGTTTGCAATGTTAAAGGTGAACTTAGAGATTATAAAGTTGACGCTGTAACGGAAGGTAAAGATGCACTTGCTCGTGTTGTGGTTAAAGTTGGATTTGAAGTAGGCAAACCAGCTATCATGGGACATGGTTTGAGCGTTGACACTATGCTTGCTACGGCAAATGCGTATATAGGGGCATTAAATAGCTACATTTCTATGAAAGATGGTTTTAAAAGCTAATCTACCTAGTGACTTTGAAGCTAAAATAATTAGATTTAAAGTCACTATTTCCTATCTTGTTGTACTGAATTACAGCACCTTCCCAGTTTCCAATCTCTTGATAAAGAAGTCCTAAAGCATATCTTGACTCAAAATTTCTAGGATTTATAAGTTTAGATAGTTCTAAAAGAGCCACTGCATTTTCAGTATGATTTGCACCTATACTCGCAACTGCTGCAAAAAATATAGTTGCACTATCATTTTTTTTCAAATCATCAATAAGTTTGTTGTAAAGCACATAAGACTCTTCAAAATTGTGAGTATAAATGCTTAAATATGCTAAGGTCTGTGTGATAGCAGCTACATCTCTCTTTTCAAGTTGCATTTTTTTGATAAGTCTATTTCTCTCATGATGCAGTAATCCACCAATTTGAAGTAGTCTTATATAAGATTCTTGCACAAGTCTTGGACCATAATAAAAAGCACTATACTCTAAATCTAACTTTTTAAAATCAATTTGTATAGCTTTGGCATATTTTTTTATATCATGCTTTTTATGCTTGACATTAAAGTTTATGATATTTGCCATGATATCTTTTGGAAGAATAGATTTTAAAATAGTTGCTTTTTGTCTATAGGCTTTTTCATTGAAGGTTTTATGAGCTATGATAGTATCAAATATCAAATTAAGTGGAGTTTTCTTTTTATCGTGTTCTAGCCATCTTGTTAAAGAGAGTTGATTGTTTTCAGTGAGATGTACTAAAGACATAAAGATATTTGAGTCTTCAAGTGCATGGTCATTAGTCATACTTGATTTGACATCTTCTTTTAGTTTTGCAATGTCTTTTTTGATTAACTCACCAGTCATGATTGCAAATGCACCTGCAAGATAGTTGCTATTGTTTAAATGGTAACTTTTTGCAAAATGTTTATAGGCTTTTGAAAAATCAGCCATCTGTGCATACGTGAGTGCTAGGTTATAGTGGAGTATAGAGTGTTTTGGATAAGTGTTTATCATCTTTAAAAATATCTGATTTGCTTGTTCAGTATGGTGATTTAGCGCTTTTTTGATTCCACTACTTATAGATATATTTACTTTTGATATGGTCGAACTTCTCTTTAAATAGGATAGGGCAGGACCAATCTCATCTATAAAAACATTCATGCTACCTTTTCTAATGTAGTCTATTGTCTGCTTTGCATTGAAAACTTTAAAAGGAGCAAAGTAAAAAAGTAGGCTATAGGTTCTTCTATCATCAAAAAATAGAGCCTTATCAAATTCAGTTTGAGCTACATTAATATCAAACAAAGATTCTTTAAGAGTAGTTTTAATAGGGTATATTTTTGTAGCATTTTCATCATATTGACTATATAATTCATTCATCAAGCCGGCACTACTCTCTAACTCTCCTAGTTTATTATGAACAAGTGCTAGTGCAGCTTTTACATGTAAAGGTTTTTCACTATGGCCATGAGCTTTTACAAGGTAATTTTGAGCAACTCTAAACTCTCCTATCCTAGCATATAAAAGACCAAGAGTTAGCGCATCACTACTTTTTGCCTTTTTTTCAAGTCTATTGACTGCTCTTGAATTTAGATTGATCGAAGAGAGTATTTTTGAAGCTAGATAGTCTTGTTCATAGTTATAATACTCAGAACTTGTGTTAGTAAGAGCCGAAAGTGATTCATAATAGTAGTTTTTATAGTAGTTTATCAAGCCTACATAGTATGAGTAAAGAGGTGAGTTACTCTCCATTGGCAGGTAGGTAAATGCTAAATCTATGTAGTATTTAAAAAGGTTATCTTTCCCAAGTTCTAGTGCACAAACTGCTGCATTTATTGCACTTACACACCTTTGTTCTTCATTATTAATTGCTTTTTTAAAGGATTCCAACGCTTCTTCAAAGTTTTTCTCTTTTATCTTAGCGACACCTATATTGTAGTAAGATATTGCTTCATTAAATGTAGAGATTCGTTTGTATACTTTAAGAGCTTCTTCTTTGTTTCCACCTTCATAAAGTAGATTGGCTTTTTTTATCATATTTTCTAGATGAGATGGTGAAAACTGTCCTAATTCTACTTTTTTGTTTAGTTTGTCTGCTATTTGACTTGTATTAACATCAGAGACCATTGGTTCTCGAGAACCACTAGTTACGATAATAATAATTACAATAATAACCAACAAAAGAGCAAACACAGAACCACCAATAATAACAAGTTTTTTCTTTTTATCTAGTGGTTGTTTTTTGCTCTTGCTTGCCTCTTTTTTGGGAGCGGAGTCATCTTCACTCTCTTCGAGGATTATTATCTCTTCTTCAGCCATATATATGTTACCTTACATGTAAGATTTGAGTACTTCAGGAATCTCTATTGTTCCATCTTCATTCTGATAATTTTCCATAATCGCTATCATGCATCTTCCAACAGCAAGCGATGAGCCATTTAGTGTATGAACTAGTTTGTTTTTCTTTCCATCTTTCCATCTTATTTTAGCACGTCTTGCTTGAAAATCTAGAGTATTTGAGATAGAACTTATCTCCCTGTATTTGTTTTGTCCAGGAAACCATACTTCAAGATCAATAGTCTTTGCCGCACTAAATCCTAAATCTCCACCACACAGCAACACTTTTCTATGAGCAAGCCCAAGAGAGCTCAGTAAATCACTTGCACATTTTATCATCTCTTGAAAAACTTCTTCGCTCTGTTCAGGCTTAGTTATAGAAACCAACTCTACTTTAGCAAATTGGTGTTGTCTTATCATTCCACGTGTATCACGTCCTGCACTTCCTGCTTCTTTTCTAAAACACTCTGAGTAACAAGTCATCTTTATAGGAAGCTCATCAGCGTCTAAAATTTCATCGTTAAATAGATTTGTTACAGGAACTTCCGCAGTTGGGATTAAAAATAGCTCTTCACCTTCTATTTTAAAAAGGTCATCTTCAAACTTTGGAAGTTGTCCTGTCCCAATAAGAGTGTCACGGTTTACTATGTAAGGAACAATAACCTCTCCAAAACCTCTCTCTTCGTTAAATTTAAGCATATAACTTATGAGAGCACGACCTAGTTTAGCTCCCTCTCCCTTAATGACAGTAAATCTACTTTTTGAGAGTTTAACACCACGTTTAAAGTCTAACCACTCATTGTCATTAGCCAAGTCCCAATGCTCTTTTGGCTCAAAATCAAATGAAGGAGGAGTTAAAACTAACTCTAACTCAACATTGTCATCTTCACTCTCTCCCTCAGGAACACTATCATCAGGTATATTTGGTATTTCACTTGCTTTGAGAGTCAATTTCTCTTCTAGTTCTCTTACAATGTTGTTTAACTCTGTTACTTTTATTTTGTTTGCAGAGAGTTTAGCTTTAAGAGCATTTATATCTTTTCCCTCTTTAGCGTAAACTCCAAAAAGTTTACTTTTTGTATTTTGTTCTGCTTGAAGCTCTTCAAGAACTTTTTTTTCAGTTTTTAGTTCAAGCGAGATGGTTTTAAGCTCATCCAAAACCTCTTCACTTACTTTTTTCTTTCTCAGTTTTTTTGCAACTTCATCAAACTCATTTTGTAAAAGTTTTATATCTAACATTCTTTTTCCCTACTTATAAATGCCAACGGCATCTCTTATTATTTCCATCTTTACTTTTGCAATTTTACTTGCTTTTTTAGCTCCATCACTTAGTATATCGTACACTTCATCTGTGTTGTTTAGGTAATGTTCTCTTTTTTCTCTAGCTTCTGCATAGTAATCCCAAATCAACTCTTTAAGATACATTTTAAAGTGACCATAACCCTCGCCACCTTTTTCATAACGCTTTTGAAGTTCCTCTTGACCATTTTTATTAAGATATAGTTTTGCTAAAGCAAAAACGTTACATGTAGACCAATCTTTTGGATCTTCAAGTGCCGTCGAGTCTGTTACAACTTTTCCAACCGTTTTTTTGAGTTGTTTTTCTGTGTTAAAAATGTCTATAGTATTGCCATAACTCTTACTCATCTTAGCTCCATCAAGTCCAGGAACAGTTGCTAAATCTTCGGCTACTTTAAACTCAGGGATAGTAAATATATCTCCAAAATCATTGTTAAATTTTATAGCTATGTCACGTGTCATCTCAACGTGCTGAATCTGGTCTTTTCCAACAGGAATAATCTTAGCATCATAAAGAAGAATATCTGCTGCCATTAAAACAGGATAAGAAAAAAGAGAATGATTTGCCGCGATGCCTTTTGAAACTTTGTCTTTGTAACTATGAGCTCGCTCAAGTAGTCCCATAGGTGTGTATCCTGAGAGTATCCAATAGAGTTCTAAAACTTCTTTGACATCTGATTGAGCATAAAATGTTGCTTTATTTGGATCAATCCCAAGTGATAAAAAGTTAATAGCACAGTCTATTGTATTTGCTTTTAATGCTTTGCCATCTTTTAGCGATGTTAAAGCATGATAATTTGCTATAAAGATAAAAAGATCACTACTATCTTGTAGGTCTTTCATCTGCTTTATTGCCCCAAAGTAGTTACCAAGGTGCAAAGCACCTGAAGGCTGGATTCCAGTTAGTACACGTTTCATTTATTTAATTTCCTCTAGTATATTATCAATTATTTTATTTAAATTTTGGTTCTCTACATTTATGATGATGTCAGCTTTTGCTTCGTACTGAGGTGCTCGCTCAAAAAAAAGTTCCTTTGCTTTTGCCATATCTTTTAGAAGTGGACGTTTATTAAACTTTTGTTTTGCATTTGGTTGGACTTTTAGTCTTTCTATAATTCCTTCAAAGCTTGATTTGAGATAGATTACTTTTCCTATTTTGTTCAAATCATCAACTTTAAAAAAGCCACCACCTGTTGAAATGATAGTGTTTGTTACATTTTGGCTAAGCCATTTTGCTGTTTTTTTCTCCATGTCTCTAAAGTAATCTTCCCCATCCTCTTCAAAGATAGTTTTTACTTTTCTATTTTCAATAGACTCTATTAAGTCATCACTATCAACTCCAAACATACCACTTTTTCTAGCAAGTGCTCGTGCAACAGTGCCTTTTCCAACACCCATAAAGCCTATAAGAATAAGATTAGTCGTCATCTAAACCCTCGTCACGCTCACCCTTTTTTCTAGCATAAAGAAGTATAGGACTTCCCTCAAGTTCAAACTTCTCTCTAAGTTTATTCATGAGGTATCTTTTGTAGCTGAAGTGAAGTGCTTTTGGTCTGTTCATAACCAAAACTATCTTTGGTGGTTTCACATCGTACTGCGTAGCAAAGTAGATTTTTACCTCTTTAGTCTTATCACCAGGAATATGGTGACGTATAGTTGCCTCTTTCAAAAGAGCATTTAGTTGTGAAGTAGGGATTCTTTGAGAGTAGTTTTTATAAACATCTAAAATCATATCTTTGATCTTGTAAACTCTCTTTTTGTTCAATGCAGAAACGGTAATAACAGGAGCATAAGCTAAAAACTTAAATCTATATCTAAGCTCTTCAAGAGTTTTTTCATAACTCTCACACTTTTTGTCCCATTTGTTTAACACAATGATAGTCGCAAGATTATTTTTATCAGCCAAGTTTGCTATACGCTCATCAAGTTCTTTAAAAGGTTCACTTCCATCAAGAACAAGTAGCGCTATGTCTGCATTTTCAAGCATATCGTTCGTTCGCATTAGAGCAAATTTCTCTATACCTTCTATCTTTCCACGGCGTCTCAAACCCGCTGTATCAACAAAGTTCAATCTTTTGTCTTTATAGTCTATATATTCATCAACTGGATCGATTGTAGTTCCTGCTATAGAGCTTACAACAGCTCTCTCTTCACCAACAAGAGCATTTAAAAGTGAGCTTTTACCTACGTTTACACGACCAACTATACCGATGTTTATCTGGTTTGACTCTTCTTCTTTCTCTTTAGGCTCATCTTCACCTATCTGAAGAAGTGATTCTACATCTATGTCTTCATTATCCTCTTCTTCAACCTCTTCATGCTCAAGCTCAGGAAGAAACTCACCAATCCAATCCATAAGAGCAGTAACTCCACGGTTGTGAGAAACAGAGATAGGAAAAACTTGCTCAGCTCCAAACTCATCAAACTCCCAAGCTCTCTCCATCTCTTTGTCATTGTCAATCTTGTTTATAACAAGAGCCATAGGTTTTTTGTGTTTTTGAAGTGCATAAAATATCTTCTTCTCTTCAACACTTGGAAGCATCTTGCCATCTACCATCATAACGACGATATCAGCTTTGTCTGCTGCGTCCATGGATTTGATTCTTACATTTTCAAAAAGTTCATTTGAGTTGTCTAGCCCACCAGTATCAAGAAGAATACAAGGTTTATCAGTGATGACGACTTCATAGTCACGAACATCACGAGTTGTTCCACTAAAATCAGAAGTAATTGCTATGCGTTTTTTTGCTATACGGTTAAAAAGGGAGCTTTTTCCAACATTTGGAAGCCCTATTATTGCTATGGTTTTCATTTAATTTTTCTTTAGATTATATTTTGTATTTATATTAGCATTTTTTTGCTGTGTTTTTGATGAGAG
>CAZHBU010000073.1:0-8514 GCA_964530865.1 uncultured Sulfurospirillum sp. | reverse complement strand
TATCACCCTCTTTTATTGAACCACTACTAATGACTTTGGCGAATATACCTCTTCTGTCTTTTAAAAGTTTTGGAAGTCTGTTATTTATTTTTGTTAAACTACTACATAAAGATGATAATTTAGTTATCTCTATAACAACATTCCCTATTTCAAGCTGAGTTCCAGATTCTAAAGAGTATGGATCAAAATCAACCAATATATTTTCACCTAAATCACCATCAGGAATATTTATACCATTTTGTTTTGCCACTTCATAACTTTTGGTTGAAACTAACAAAACAGACCTCTGTATATCTTTTCCTCTAAATTTATCGTCGCATACCCCATCAAGCTCAAGAGTTAATCCCTCTTTTGAGTCTCTTTTTTCAATCCCTTTTTGAGATATAAAAAGGTTGACCACAAGCCCTAAAAAATCTTTATTCATTATGATAATACTCCTCTAATCCTTCAAACCAAAAATCTGCTATTAGCTTAATGGTTAACTCTTCTCTTTTTTTAAAATGTTTATTCATATCAAAATTCTCATTTTTACCATAGTTATCTTTATACTCTTGGATAACTTTGGCATAATCTTTTTCCCTCATTGCTGTAACTTCAAATCTTATATGATCATAAGTTTTGTTTTCTATTGTAAACTGCTCTCCATCAAGGAAATGCACATTTATTCCCCCGTACCTATCATTTTCTTCTAAAGTCATATTCATCTCAATATTTGCTCTTAAATTGGCAAAAAGATTCAAAAACTGATCAATGGAGATATTAAGGCTATTTACAACAATGGGAGTTTTATGATCATACCCCCATCCCCCAGATATGTCAAGCCTTACATCAAATACCTCTAAGATAAGCCCTGACATATCTTCAACAGGTGCAATTTGTTTAAATTTCATATTTAAGAATTTCCATCAAGTATAGCTCTACTGTCACTTGAAATAAAATTTCATTAGTTATTCTATAGTTGAATCTATAGTAGACTCAAGAAGGTTTTGTGCATCTATCAAGGGTTCAAGTGAGCCATCATCATATATATTTGTGGACATTACCCAATTGTATACTGAAGGATAACCCATACGCGTCAGTTTATCTCCCTTTTTCTTGTACATGTACATCGTACATGGTGCAAATGCACCTACTTCTGGATGAAGTTTATGTACAGGGTAGATAACTTCAAGTTTACAAATAGAGTATCCATCATAAAACTCATAATCATCAACACCATTCTCTTCTAAATCTTCCATGATTGAGGTAAATCCTGCTACGATAAATCCTGCTGATTCGATTTCACCTTCCATAGTCTCTGCGTAAGTCTCTTTTGCATCTTCGATATCACCTGTCTCATTGTCCATCGCAAATGCAAATCTTGTTACTAACTCACCTTCAGGTCTAACCATCTTGTAATTTATCTTCTCAAACTCTCCATTTGGAAATGCTTGCTTCAAAGCTCTTGTCAGACTCTTACTCAGTGCTATCAAGCTAGGATTGTCTTCAGGTACTCCTGAAATTCTTGACATGCCAGTAAGAGAAAGTGATGAAAGAGTTATTGTACTTCCATCTTTTGAGTATAAAGAGGTACTAAGTGGTGCAATTAGCCCAAATTCAGGATAATCTTTTAAGATTTTTGCACTAAGTTTTGAATTATAAATAAACATCAATCTGTACATTTTAAAATCTTTTCCACCACCAAATCTTTTTTCAAATGCCACATTCATGTTGTTGTTTCCAGTTATAGTGAAACCATTGGCTACAAAAGCTTTTTCTATACTTTTAACTGTTATCTTTCCATCGCTATTAGCAGCACTAAAAATTCTAATGTCATTTCTTGTTTCTTGCTCTTCTTGAACACTAGGAGCAGACACATCTTTTTGGCAAGCCGTAAAAAATAGTGCTAAAGCCAAAGTCGATAACAGAATTGTTAATTTTTTCATGATTACTCCTTAATTATTTTTTTCTAGATGCAAGTTCTACAGATTTTTCATAGGTATTGCCTTTTCTGTCCGTTGCAATTACTGTAAGAAAATCACCTTTTTCAGACTCTTTTCTCTGTGCTCCATTATCTAACTCTCTTCCTGAAAGTTTTCTACCAATCTTAAATGAATCACATTTAAATAGAAACAGAAAAATTGGGTTTTTAGAGAGAAATTGACTTGTTGAAACATCAAGAACTACCTCATCTCCAACTTTTCCTATCATATGCGTAATAAAGTTCGCATCATCTCTATTGCCTGTTTTTGTCTTTGCTTGATTATATGTAAGCATTGGATGAGAAATCGCCATTCTAACAGTAGCTACACCATCTTTTATTTTTACTTTTACAGCTGATATTTTATTTGCCATTGCTTATCCTTCACATCCGCCAGCTGCAACTTTCGTCGTAGCCTTGGCCATATAGATTTTACCATCCATTCCTTCAACAAGAACCATCAACACTCCATCTTTCGCCATTTTTATTTTTGCTCCATACTTCTTAACATCATAAGGACCTACGTCAAAAACAGCAACCGCACTCTCAGGATTTGCATCTTGAAACAAAGCTATTGTTTTTGCATCAATAGACGTTTCAAAAGTCACAGGTACTTTAGCCCCACTAGAGTTAATCTTTGGAACTTTTATTTTAATTTTATCTGTCTCTATAATCTCTCTTACACCATAAAGTGCTTTAGTTGCATCATCAATCGTATGTGCTTCCCATACAGCAGGTTTTAGTTTTCTATAATCTTTTGCACTCAAATCAATCGGCATTACAGATAAAGCAACTAACCCCCCTGCAAAACTTAAAAAATTTCTTCTATTCATCTTCATTCCTTTACTATTTCAGCATATAATCTATGACTTGTTTAAATTCTTCATCACTAAGAGATGAGCCACCCTTCGCAGGCATACCATTATTTGTTCCGACTAAACCATTTTTAATAACCGAGGCAAGACCTTTTTTCAAAAATGGAGCCCAACCAGATTTATCTTTAGCCGCAGGTGCAACACCAGTTCCGTGACACATAGCACAGTTATTGTCGTATGCACCTTTTACATCAAAGCTTACTTTGTGAGCTGGGTCATCTTTAGCTACAGGCAAATCTCTCGCTACTGCCATAGGAGGTTCAAAATCTGTGATTCCACCATCTACTCTTACAACATTATCGGTCTGCTGACAGTTTTTCATACAAGGCTCTTCACCTTGTGCAAGTCTAATTCCAGCAAAATTTTGAGGATGTGAAAAGAATTCTCTTACATTTTCAATACCATCTGCTCCATCGATATCTGGAACAAAACCATTTCTATTTGGCATCTGTATTTTCATAAACTTTTCTCTATTAAGCTTGAATACTTCGTTTACAATCTCACCATTTACTTTCATTCCATTTATATAGAGCATATAAGCAACCAAAGAATAAGTTTCGTCATTGGTTAAAGTTTTTGATTTTGTATGTGGCATAGCATCTCTGATATACCAAAACATAGTACTAGCAACTGGCCAATACGAACCAAATACTCTTGAAGGTCCCTCGGCAGTTGGGTTTAACCATCTATTGTTTTTTAGCGTTCTTTGCATATCTTTAGCTCTTCCAGCTGAAAGCGCAGGGTACCCACCACCACCAGAACCAAAATCACCATGACAAGCTATACATTTTGCTTCATATAGAGCTTCGCCTTCATCAGTATAACCATACCCATCAGGAAGCCCAGTGCCATCAGGCATCACATCTTTGTTCCAAGCCTTAAGTTCATTTTTTGTAGGAACTCTTCCATTGTTATAGCTTACTTTGAGTCCATCGTCTTTTTTTGCTATATCTGAATCTTTATATACTTGAGAATTCACATGATATGGTCCAGTTTTTCCATCTTTTATAGGGTAATAGATACCGCCACTAATATCTTTTTTTGCATTCCAATAACCATTATAAGCGCTAGAATCACCCTCTTTTGCCTGAGCCGTACCCACTAAAGTTGCTACTGCTACGATAGAAGCTGTTAATATTTTATACTGTTCTAATTTGAACATGGTTCACCTCCCCATTTTCAGTCACTTCCCAAGATTCTACGGCATTTCTGTGGTATACAGATTCAACACCCATACCCTTGTTTTTATCTTTTCCATAATCTTCTTTTGCTACGCCATATCCAAATGTCTCTTCATCAACAGTAGGTTGAACAAATCCAGCATCATCTAAGGCTCTTGAAGTAAGAATTATCTGCTTACCATTTTTGTTTTTAAAACCTTTTGGAATTTTGTACATGTAAGACCATCTTGTCCAGCATTTTGGTAAAATCAAACCTTTTATATTTGCCTGAACATAATTGTTTCCACCATCAAAAGAGAGATCAACTCTTTTAATTGTTCCCATTCCAGACCATGCAAGCCCTTCTATCTCAACCATGTCACCCTCTTTTAAATCAGTCCAAGGTTTTTCAGGAGATGGAGTAACAACAGTAGAGTTTACTTCGTTAGCATAGAAATGCTGTACAGCTTTTCCCGTTGGTTTAAGAGCAGTATACTTAGATGTCTCCTCTTTTGCATACCAAGGCTCTTCTGCAAAATCTAGTCTCTTAAGCCACTTAACACAAAGATTTCCTTCCCAACCAGGCAGTAGTAACCTTACGGGGTAGCCTTGTTCTGGTCTAAGTGCTTCACCATTTTGTCCCCATACCAACATAGCATCATCAAGAACTTTTTCAACAGGAACTGATCTTCCCATCTCTGAGTTATCACTACCTTCAGCAAGCATCCATTTAGCACTTGGTTTTAAACCAAGATCTTTTAAAATTGTTTTTATATAAACACCAGTCCACTCAGCACAACTCATAAAACCTTTTGCAAATTGAAGTGAATTGTATTGAGGTTTTCTCCACTCTTGTCCACCATTTGCAGGACATTCTATAAAGTGAGTTCTTGTAACTCTTGGGTAACGCTTTAGTTGATCAAGCGTTAAAACTATAGGCTTCTCTACCAAACCATTTATCATCAAACGCCACTCATTTGGATCAACATGTGCGGTCCCTCCATGGCTTCTTGAGAAAAACAGACCATTAGGTGTGATAATCCCTTCACTTTCATGAATAGGCGCTACGGCGATAGATGCTCTATAGTTACCAGAAGCGAGAAGTTTTGTATTTCTTCTTGTGTTATTGTGTTCATAACGTGAGGGCATTCCATATCTGTTTTTAGTAACAGGGTCTCCCCATGACTGCCCCCACTCTGGGTGATGCATAATCGCATCATCATCTGCTCTCAATACACCTGGAGCCATAACACTTGCAGCTGCAACTGCACTAAATGCACCAGTTTTTTTAAAAAAACTTCTTCTATCAAGTTCTATTGTTTTATCATTTGATATCGACTTAGAGTTTCTTTTGAGAATTTGTTTAAGTTTCTCCATCATACTTCCTCTTAAATTTCTTTTTATCATTTTATTACTTAAAAGCTTAACGGTATGTAAAATAAGTTTTTTTTATACATAGTATGATATTTATGTTACAATTTTATACTTTTTGAAACTAAATCAATATAATATTTTTTAATTATAATTAAATATATATATAATTAGATAATATTAAAAAAACAGATAAAAGGTAAGTACATTACTATGGATGAACAACAAGTTATAAAAAAATTAGAAGCAATCATATATCCAAAATTAGCAAAAAACATACTAGAACTAAAACTCATAAATTCACTGCATGTAACAGCAAAATCTCTACATGTATCGATAAATACAGATAACAAAGAGACTTTTAATTTTATAGCACGTGAAATACCAAAGATATTTAAAAGCAATTTCAGAGATATAGAAGTAGAAAAAAAGATAAAAAAAGATAAAAAAATAATTGCTATCAGTAGCGGGAAAGGTGGTGTTGGCAAAAGTACCGTAAGTACAAACTTTACTGTTGCTCTAGCACAAGAGGGCTATAAAGTTGGATTACTTGATGCTGATGTATTTAGACCAAGTATACCTAGGCTTTTTGGCATTGAAAATGAAAAACTTCAACGTAATGATAAAAATAAAATTCTTCCACATGAAAAATTTGGTGTAAAAATTATGAGCATGGGGCTTACTGATAAAACTCCTTTAGTTTGTAAAAATGCAGTAGCAATCTCATCCATTATGCAGTTTTTAGAAGATGTAGAGTGGGGAGAATTAGACTTTCTTGTCATAGATATGCCACCAGGAACTGGTGAAACAGAATTAAGTGTAGCAGAAGAATTGCCATTATTTGGAGCTTTACTGGTAACAACACCTCATGCACTAGCTTGTGATGATCTAAGTCGTTCTGTAATGATGTTCAAAGATACGTATGTAAAGATACTAGGTGTTGTAGAAAATATGAGCTACTTCATAGCACCAGATTCAAACAAAAGATATGATATATTCGGGAAAGATGGTGCTAAAAAGATTTGTGAAAAATACAATTTAAACCTACTAGGTCAAATTCCATTGAACATAAATGCAAAAGATAATTATAAAAAGATTGCGAAGAAAATATTAGAAGAGGTATAAAACCTCTTCTAATTTCAAATATAGATTAGTATCTATATCTTAAAGAAGCACGAATGTTTGATGCAGATTTTACAGCACCTGGTGTTGTCTCAACGTCATTTGGAGTTCCTGTCCATCCAAAAAATGTATCACTTCCAGTATAATCATAATCCATATAAGTGTATCTTAACTGAGCTGTTAAATTTTTACTCACTAGTGGAATATTATAATAGATCTCATATGCATCACCACGTGTTGCTAACTTAGACCCAGCCATTGTGTCTTCACCATAAGTAAAGCTTCTCCAGTACTTACTACCATGATTATACTCTAAACCAATTCTATCAGCTTCCATAAAACCTGGAAGATTAAGACCTACATAGTAAGAATAACCCGTTTGACTCTCTGTCGAGCCGAGCATACCTGGAGCTTGTACTAATCCTAGAGCAGGATTCATTTGATTTGGAGCACCGCCTGCATTACCATTTGGTTTTGTTTTCATACCTGCATATGATGCAAAGAATATAGTATCGTCTAAATAATCATTAATTTCATCACCTATACCATTAACTTGAATAGATAAAGACCATCCATCCATATCACCTACATCGGTAAAAGCACTTGCCCCAGTATAGCTCTTTACACCAGCCATTGTAGAGCCTACTTCTTTCATATACATATCCATACCCATCATGTTTTTAGCAACAAAATAGTTAGCCATTACTTTATATTGTCCATCATCATAAAGTTGTGCTAATAAACCTGCTAAATCCATATTAGGGTTTTGATCATCTTTTATATATCCAGGATTAAACCCTGCAGCACCCATAGAATATGAACCTTTTAAGTCAGAAAAACCTCTACCTATACAAAGTTTAAAATAAAGTCCAGAAACACCTGTTAGCTTATCAAAATCAAATTTAAAACTAGCACCATCAAATTCCATATTGATATTATGCCCAACTGGGGAGTTAGGATGATCATTATCTTCTCTTAAATTAACTAAAAAACCATTTACTGATGGACGACGACCAAAACTAACCGTATAAGGCATATCCCCCATATTGCCAAAGTATAAGAAATAAGCCTCTCTTAACTTAATTCCTGAATCATTTGGTTTTTGTGTCCCATACCAATCAAAATCTTGAAACATACTATTAGTATTAAGATTATTTTGTCCATATGTACTATATGCTGCCAATGACCCTTTAAAAATCAAATTATCAACAGGTTGTGCAGCCATATTTAAAATCAGTTTATTTGTCCAAACACTATTACTTGTTTTACCGCCTTTAAATTCTGCTGGAGAAGAAACACCAACTCCACTAGGGACCATAATAGTACCACTATTTACTTCATAGTCAACATAGTCATAAGCACTTCTAAAATCTACACTAAATTTTATATTGTCACCAGCACTATGTGCTTTTACTTCTGATATTTGCTTTTTAAGAGCATCATAATTAAATTTTGATTGAGCTTCTTTAAGCTCTGCCATTTGTACTTTAAGAGCTGCTATTTCAGCTTTTAAAGAGTCATCTGCTGCCGATACAGCTGTTGCCAATGTTGCGCCAATCAACATTGGAGCGAGAAATTTTTTCATATTCTTTCCTTAAGTAATTTAGGTCTTTTTTATAGTCGCACTCATAACGACTGATGGGTCAATCCTTCGATTAACAAGATGTAACTTATCACTATCATTAGCACACTCTATACATAAATCTGCAAGATGTTACTATATTTGATTTGCCTTTTTCATTCATACTCCTTACTTTATTTAGTAAATAGTATCTAAACAAAACTAAAATGTAATTTAAATTTAAAGATAATTGTTAATTTTTTTTTACTTTTATGGCTTTATTATAGATTATTGGTAAAATTTATATAATAATATAAGAAAAATAAGCAGAATAGTTTAACTAATTTAGGTTTATATTGAAGTTGAAATAATTGTAACTATAAAAAAGAAGAGGATAGTAAAGTTAAATATTAACGCGAATCCGGCGGCGACCTACGTTTCCGTCCCAGTAAGGGAGAGTATCAT
>CAZHBU010000072.1:0-8632 GCA_964530865.1 uncultured Sulfurospirillum sp. | reverse complement strand
ACCACTATACCATAGTTTGAAAGGTATTTTGAGCACCCATATTTACTATTAAGTCAGTTAAGTTAGTTTATGATTTGGTGGAGCCGTCCGGAATCGAACCGGAGTCCAAAAGTAGCCACCTATGACGTCTACATGCTTAAAGAAGTTGTTTATGTTTAGTTTTGATTCACACAACTAACAAAGTTACTCAAAACGAGCCTCAAATTTCATTTTAGGGTGAGACAATCCTAAAATATATCTATTATAGCTATGATACTTCCAAAATCTTCCTTGAATAGAATCAGAAGTGGAAGCAGTCCAAAAGCCGTTAGGCTAAGGTTAAACTTACGCTACTGCGTAAGCTGGACGATAGTTACTGTTATTAGCAGTTATGTTTTTGAAGGTTTGTATAACGGAAGTCCTTCACATCCGACATGCAGCCATAAGCTAAAACTACTCCTGTCGAAGCCATGTCAACCCCACAGAAAATAGAGGAGCATTATATCTTAATTTTTTTAAAATACAAATAAAAATTATTGATATACAAAATTTAAATATATATTTTTGTTTTTAACTATGCAAGAAGTCTATTGCATAATTTGGGTTTAATCTATATGTTGTATACTCTGTTTTTATTTGGGAGAAATTTTATGATTAGATTGATTATTTGTTGTTTATTAGGTATTTTCTTTATTGGCTGTGTTTCTAAAAAGACTAGCAGTGTAACTTATGAAGAGTACAAGCCTAAAAAAACTATTACTCAGCAAAATAAGAAAGAGATACCCCTAAGTGGTAGCATAAAAGGAAGTGTTGTAGCTCTTAAAAAGAGTGGACTTCTTTGGTATTATGAAGTAAAAAGTAAAGATATTAAAAATAACAAGCTATCCTATGCAAAATTTACAAATACTAAGAAAGTAGCAAACAAAGGAGATTTTGTATATGCTATCATAAATAATAGTAGATTGAAAGAGATATATTTGATAAAAAAAGCCAATTATGGAAGAAAAATCGCCCAAAAAACTCTTAAAAAGAAAAAACAATACATATCTAAAAAACATACAAGAACTAAAAAACAGCAAGTTTTGAGTGTTCCCACAGTTGAGTCGATATCTCTTGACTAAAAGTTTGCAAACCTTTTTCTAATCAATTTTTTTTAATCTTATTGTAAATTTAGCTCCATTATTTTTATTTTCAACTATTAAAATTCCACCCATATTTTTTTCTATGATTAATTTTGACATGTAGAGTCCTATGCCTGTTCCTCCACTATCTTCTTTTGTTGTAAAGTAAGGTTGAAATATTTTTTCTATAGGCTTGACCTTTATTCCTCCAGCATTGTCACATATGGAAAGATAGGTGAAAGTTTCATCACTTGTGAGGATTATATTTATTGTTGGATTTACTGTCTTTTTACTTATTAAAATATTTTTTGCATTTGTTATTATATTTAAGAGAACTTGTTCAAACTCACTCTTATGTCCATATATTTTTTCGCCCTTTGGCACCTCTACATGTAGAGATATACTTTTCTCTTTAGCCGATGTCCCAATGATACTCATAACTGCATCTACCGCTTCTTTTACAAAAAACTTTTTCTTTTCTCGAGAGGGCATAAAAAAGTCTCTAAAATCATCTATGGTTTTTGACATGTACTCTAAAAGGTTTTCAGCATCTTTACTTTTGTCTTTCATTGTACTTTCATCAAGTTTTCCTAGATTGTGTTTAAATTTTAGTGTCATCATGATGGCTGAGAGTTCAGAGAGTGGTTGTCTCCACTGATGGGCTATGTTGCTTATCATTTCTCCAAGGGCGATGAATTTTGATTTTTGGATTAGAAGTTGCTCTTTTTCTCTGTTTTTTTGTACCTCTTTTTGTACTCTTTGAGCAAGCTCTCTATTTAACTTCTTAAGCTCTTCTCTTTTCTGCTTTACTTGGATATTTTTATTTTTTAAAACTTTTTCTATCTCTTTTCCAAACCAGATAGCAAATGCACTAGCCACTAAAGAGAAAAATATAAAGATAAAAACTGCAGATGTTATTTCCATTTGAACATGTTTTTTTAAAATTGTTTTTTTTAGTTTTATCTCTTTATCAATCCCATCAAGATATGCTCCAGCACCTATGACCCAGTCCCAATGAGGGTAGAGTTTAAAGTAAGATACTTTTGGGCGTATGTCATTTGAATCGAGCTTTTTGTACATGTAATTAACAAAAGCATATCCATATATGCCTATTTCATGTAAAAATAGCTTTCTAAACTTTTTTCCATCAGCATCTTTGTACTCTGTTGAGAGGTATTTACCTTCCAAATCAGGTCTATTGGCATTTACAAGCATTTTTGCAAACTTATCTCCACCTGCAAAATCTTCTATTTTATAGATAATGAGGTAGTTTTTTTTATCACTTCCAAAACGTATGCTTCTTACCCAGTCTTTTAGCTCTTCTTTGTATTGTTCTTCATCATATCCTGAAAAAACGGCTCTTTTGAATCTAATAATTTCTATGATAGAGTCTACCTCTCGTCTTATGAGTTTTCTTTGTGATACAACATAAGCATCTTTACTATCTTTTATACCTCGTTCCAGAATCTCATACTGTTTTGTTATAAAATAGTAACTGCTAAATGCCATCAAAAAAGCAATCATAAACATACCACCAAATATAATAATGCTTGCAATATTGTTCTCTTTTATAATTTTCAACAAAAACCTTTTTTTAAAAAAGATTATACTATGATTTGTGTTATGAACAAAAATATGCTTGAACAATTATCAAATTATAGAGTGCTTTACGCAGAAGATGATGCTGGAGTTAGAAAAAATGTTGCTGAGATGTTAACACTTCTTTTTAAAGAGGTTTATGTAGCCTGTGATGGAGAAGAGGCTTATGGGTTTTTTGAGGAACATCTTCCAGATATTGTCATTACTGACATAAAGATGCCTCGGCTTACTGGCATTGAGTTAGCAAAGAAGATACGCAAAAAGTATGAAAAAACACAAATTCTTATTATCTCAGCACACACAGAAGTAGATTATATGCTAGAAGCTGTTGAACTGTCGCTTATACGTTATATAGTAAAACCCATAACAGAAACAAAACTTTTTGAAGCATTAGAGAGGTTTTT
This sequence comes from uncultured Sulfurospirillum sp., assembly GCA_964530865.1. Lineage (GTDB taxonomy): Bacteria > Campylobacterota > Campylobacteria > Campylobacterales > Sulfurospirillaceae > Sulfurospirillum_A. Next base: position 5,529 of record CAZHBU010000072.1, on the reverse strand, counting down.
GGAGATTCAAAAGAGCGTTGGAATTATTGACTTAGACCAAGGTTGGGTATATGACAGTGCAAATAAGGTTATTAAGAATGAGGCCATAGAGTATGAATTGACAAAAAAAGAGTCAAGCTTATTGGAGCTGTTGCTATCTAAAAAATCTGTACTTACTTATGAAGAGATAGAGATAGAGTTGTGGCCAGATGAGTACATGAGTCTCAATGCTTTAAGATTGCTTATGAAGAACTTCCGCAAGAAGCTTCCAAAGGATTATTTAAAAAATATACAGGGAATTGGTTACAGATTGTAACAAGAACACAAAAAAATCTGTAACTTTTATCTACATGTGCTGATTTGACATAATTCATACATATCTTTTTTTTATACTCAATTAGACAAAATCTTAAAGGAGAATTGTATGAAAAAGATTATTCAGATTGTTGCAGCAACTGCTGTATTAGCATCAGCGGGTATAGCTGCTGATTATGTTTTAAAGTTTAGCCACGTTGTTAGTCCTAACACACCAAAAGGTAAAGCGGCAGACTTTTTTGAAAAGAGACTAGAAGAGTTAAGTGCGGGTAAGATTGATGTTCAAATCTATCCATCTAAGCAACTTTATAATGATAAAGCAGTTTTAAAAGCTATCAAACTAGACTCTGTTCAAATGGGTGCGCCTAGTTTTTCTAAGTTTGGAAAAATTGTTCCTCAACTTGCATTGTTCGATCTACCATTTTTGTTTAAAGATATAGGTCACCTGCACCGTGTTCAAGATGGAGAAGTTGGTAAAAAGTTAAAAGGTATGGTAAACAAAAAAGGTTTTATTGCTCTTAACTTTTGGGATAACCACTTTAAGCAGTTAAGCTCATCTAAAAAAGCTCTTATTGCTCCTAGTGATGCAAAAGGTCAAAAGTTTAGAATTATGAGTTCAAAAGTACTAGAAGCTCAATTTCAAGCAGTTGGTGCAAACCCACAAATGATGCCTTTTTCTGAAGTTTATTCAGGATTACAACAAGGTGTAATTGATGGACAAGAGAACACTTTTTCTAACATCTATACTAAAAAGTTTTATGAAGTTCAAACTGACTTAACAGTTACAAATCACGGTTACTTAGGGTACCTAGTTGTTCTATCTAAAAAATTCTGGAAGTCACTAACTCCTGAGTTGCAAAAGAACGTTATTCAAGCAATGAATGATGCAACTGTAAAAGAGAGAGAGTACGCTGAAGAGTTGAATACTCAGCAGTTTAACTTAATCAAAGAGTATGCAGATAAAACTGGAAAACTTAAAATCCATAATTTAACTCCAGAACAAGTTCAAGCTTGGAGAGATGCTGTTAGCCCAATCTATTCAAAATTCTACGACAAAAAGAAGATTGGTAAAGATCTAATCGAAGCTACAATAAATACAAAATAATTTCTGATTATTAAATGCAAGATACCTATAAAGTATCTTGCATTGTTGTTATAAAGGAGGAGAGAGATGATTAAAGTTTTTAGTCTTCTAAGCGACACTATAGGTGTCATAAATCGTGCTATCGCCATGCTTGGTATAACTATGGGCGTTGCTTTAGCATTTGCAAATGTTGTTGCTAGATATGCGTTTAATTACTCCATGACATGGGCAGCAGAACTTACTGTGTATCTGTTTTTATGGGGCATGTTTTTTGGAGCTGCGTACTGTTTTAAGATTGATGGACATATATCAATTGGGCTACTTGTAGAAAATGTATCAAAGAAATGGGCAAAAGTCTTGATGTTAATCACAAGAGTAGTAACTTTTGCATATCTATCAGTAGTTTCATATTATGGATACCAATACTTACTATTTGTAATCGAACTAGAAGAGATGTCAATTGACCTTGAAATTCCTATGTGGATTCCATATCTTGTTATTCCTGTCTCTTTTGCATTTGGAGCGTATAGAGTTGGTGAGCATATCATCAAACTTATAAATACTCCAGCAAATGAGATAGTCATAAGAACAGAAACACAAGAACTTATGGAAGAAGCCCAAATCAACAAGGTAGTTGAAGAAGCCAATAGAAAAACAGGAGGTATGTTATGAGTGTGATAATTCTGTTTTCCCTATTTTTTGGTTTGTTGGTTATGGGTGCACCTATTGCTATTGCACTTGGTGCATCTACTTTTATCGCTTTAGTTGGATTTACACCAATTTCAGCTATAGAGATATCTTCTATGATATTTGAGAAGATTGAACACTATTCACTTATGGCAATTCCTATGTTTATCCTTGCAGGTAATCTTCTTAGTAAAGGCTCATCTGCTTCAAGAATTATAGAGTTTGCAAAATCATGTGTAGGACACCTTCCTGGTGGTCTTCCTATCTCAGCTATTTTTGCAAGCATTATTTTTGCTGCAGTTTCAGGAAGTTCACCAGCAACAGTTGTTGCAATCGGTTCTATCATGTTTGGGGCAATTGTAAAAGAGGGTTACCCAAGAAAGTACGCAGTTGGTACAATTGCAACTGCAGGAAGTCTTGGTATTCTTATTCCGCCATCTATTGTTCTTATTGTTTTTGGTGTTACTGCTGAAGTATCTATTGGAAAACTATTTATGGCAGGTGTTGTTCCTGGAATTTTACTTGGTGTAATGCTTATGGCAGTTACGTATGTAGGAGCGAAAAGACTTGGGTTTGAAAGAACTGAACCACAACCTTTCAAAGTAAGACTTGCTAAGATGAAAGAGGCTTCATGGGGACTTATGACTATTGTAATAGTTATAGGTGGTATCTATGGAGGACTGTTTACTCCAACAGAAGCCGCAGCAGTTGCAGCAGTTTGGGCATTTTTTATCTCAGTATTTATCTACCGAGATATAAAATTACAAGACTTTTTCGATATCGCTTTAGCATCAGGTAAAACAACTTCAATGATTATGTTTATCATCGCAAATGCAATGCTTTTTGCACATTTTCTAACACTAGAAAATATACCACAGATGATAACTCAGACATTGATAGACAATAACGTAGGTATGATTGCATTCCTTATATTTGTAAACATACTACTAATTATCGCAGGTGCCTTTATGGAACCTTCAGCAATAATCATGATTATGGTTCCATTACTACTACCAGTAGCAATGGCTCTAGGCATCAACCCTATCCACTTTGGTATTATGATAACAGTAAACATGGAACTAGGTATGGTCTCACCACCAGTAGGACTCAACCTATTTGTGACAAGTTCACTAACAGGCATGTCAATGAAAGACGTTATGGTTGCAACCATTCCTTGGACTGCAACTATATTTGTTGGTCTTATGTTAGTTACATACATACCACAAATCAGTCTTTGGTTACCAAATCTTATCTACGGATACTAAACTTACATCTTACATGTAGAGAGTTTTTCTACATGTAAGCAATTCAAAATTTAGCATTTAACATTTAAAATTACTTTTGTTAACCACTGATTTACTTATAAATTGTAACAAAATTAAAATATTTTTTCATTTTAAGCCATATTTACTTGAAATCATATACTTTTTATGCTAAACTTTTCGGGTAATTAAAATTTTAAGGAGAAAATATGAAATTAGCTAAACTTAGCTTGGCAGCTATTATGACAGTTGGCGCAATCAGCGCTGCAAACGCAACTTCACTAGAAGAGGCAATTAAAGGTGTAGATCTTGCAGGATATGCGAGATATAGATTTGAAGATGGTAACAACAAAGACCATACTAATGGATATAAGCTTGAACTTGCATTTACAACTCCTGTTGTTGAAGATGTAAAACTATATACAAGATTTGATGCAGCTGGTGCAGCTAATAACGATGGCAGTGCTGGAAATAGTGATGCAGCTTTAACTTTTAACAGAGTATATTTAACTTACACTCCAACAAAAGAGTTAACAGTTTTAGCTGGTAAGCAAGGCATAGGTGCTGGTCTTGATGATATGTCAGGAACTGGAGTAAAAGTTCTTTATACACTACCAGTAGGCGTAACTTTTCTAGCGGCTTATTTTGACAACTTAAATTATTCAATCGATACTAACGGCGATGATGTGAAGGATACAGTTGCTTATGACAACGCTTATGCAGCAGCAGTTATATACTCAAGTAAAACGTTAGGTGCTAAATTTTTGTATGTAAAAGGTGAAGGCACAAATGCATTTAATGCATTTCTAACAGAAGACAGTTCTAAAGCTACTCACATGCTTGCTGAAGTAAGTGGTGGCGTTGAAATGATAATGGCAAAATTACAATATGCTACAGCAAAAAGAAGCTGGGATGATAACAAGGCTAAAACAATTAGATTAGGTCTTACTGGAAAAGTAAAAAACTTTGGATACAAAGCTGGTTTTGTTAAAAATGACAAGAGTAACGGAAATGTAACACTAGATGGTGCAGATCAAGGTGATACTGATCTTATAACAGCTGGTTGGAAAACAAAATTTAATGAGACATATGCTCAATACTTTTACGTAGGAGCAAATGCAACATTTGGTAAAGTTGGTGTAGGTCTTGATTATGTAAGTGTTAAAGATAAATTATCTCAATCAGAATATAATGATTTATCACCAGCAGAACAAGCTTTAGTTAGTGTAGGTGATAGAGAAAATCAAAAGAATGAGATTGCTGTTAATGCATCTTATGCAATGACTAAAAAACTTTCAACAGTAGTTAAATACTCAACTATGAAAGGTGTTGATGGCGGAGATAAGAGAAATAACTTCAGATTTGAAGCTAAGTACTCTTTCTAGTCAGTCGATTTAGAAATTACTAATAAAAAGCCAAGGTTGTTTTACATCCTTGGCTTTTTTTATTTATCAAAGCCTTTACTAAAGAAAAAACTGATATAATTCTTGATTAATTAAATCAAGGAACTTACATGATCAAAATACTAGCCTCTCTATTTTTTATATTTATTACATGTGCAATTGCTACTGAAGATACCTATGTTTTTGAAGCAAAGGGTGAGTTTGCCAAAGAGCTCAAAGCGTTAGTAGAAAAGTACTCAAAAGAGGGCAAGATAGACGCTAAAGTTTTTGTTAAAAAGCAAAATGATGAAAGTATTATGAATTCTATATTTGCAAGCGATAAAACCATAATGGATGGTAAAAAAATCTACGATAAAAAATGCTCTTCATGTCATGGCGTAAAAGGCGAGAGAGTTCCAGGACTTGGAGCAAGAGCTATGGCAGTAATGAGTAAAGATGACATAGAAGAATCAATAAGAAATTATAAAAACGATATGCAATTTGGCGGTAATGGAAAAATGCTGATGCAAAACATAGCTCCAACACTTAGAAAAGTAGAACTAAATGCTATCTTAGCATATGTTCATGGTAAAAGCTCAAAAAATACTGAAACTTCTATGCAAACAGAAGAAGAGAAGGCAGTGCCAAGTAACTACTTGCAATAAAATTGCATTAAGATTTAAATCAAACTATGCTAAATTTAAAGTAAATTTTAGTATTATAAGCACTTATGATTAATTCAAAAGGAGAATATATGAGAAAATTAGCTACATTGGCAACATCAGTTGCACTTTTAGCATCAGTTGCGATTGCTAAAGAG
>CAZHBU010000071.1:0-8911 GCA_964530865.1 uncultured Sulfurospirillum sp. | reverse complement strand
GGAGTCAATTTCATCTATTAATGGAGAGTATTTTAGAAATGTAGCCCATACTTGAAGTGCTGGTTTTTCTCTCTTTTTCACTTTTAGAGCTAGTGCAGTTGAGCCATTGATAAGCCCTTTTAGTATGTAACTTTCTTCTTTTAAAGAAGGAGTTTTTTTCCACTCTTTCCATTTGTGTTCAAGAACTTCATGCCCTTCAACAAAATCATTATTTTCTACTATTTCTAAGAACTCTTTTAATTCTTTCATGAATGAGGGAAGTATCCAACTCTAAAACCACCCCAATGTTTTCCATTGACTATGATTGGGACTGAAAGGTCATGCATGATCTCTCCTGTATCTCTTTTATATGTTTGAAGTAGTAGTTTTTTAGTGTGGTTACCACAACGTCCACCGGTTCTATCATCGAAGATTCTTTTACTTCTACTTCCTACTAAATCTTTTTCAAAATTTCCAGTCATAGCATTTGCAAATTTATTGTTATGTGTTGGAACATAGCCCTTGGGATCTGTTGCAATTGCATAAGCTATATTTTTATCCATATTAAGTATATTTTCTTGTATCGCAGGGAGTTTGCTATCACAAAACTTGTCATATGCAGTGGTAAACTTTTGAGGGTTAGTCCCTTCAATAGGTTTATGATTTCTATCAAATAGATTGTTTTGGCTAATATTTCCATCTTTTATGGCTTTTTCAAAGAGTGAACCTATGGTATTTGCTGAAGTTTTTGCTATTTTGTATATCTTTTCATGGTATCTATCAAGCGCAAACTCACTTACTGATTCATATGAGCTTTCAGAAGAGTAGATAAGCTCATGTGTTGCTTCTGATATACCTTGCATCTCTTTGGTTCCATCTTTTAGTTGTACACTTATTTTTTCTATTGAGGTTACTATGCTTTCAAGGTCATTGTTGTTAGATGAAGCGTTTGTAGCTATGTTTGTTATCTGTTCTTCTATGTGAACTGATTGTTCCAAAAAGTTGCTTATTTGACTACCAACTTCTTCGATACGGTTCATACCTTTTTCTATCTGTTGGGATAAATTCTTAATCTCTCCCGTAACATCAGCAGTTTCACTTTGAATCATCCCTATAGATAAGTCTACTTCTTTTGTAGCAATAGCTGTTCGTTCAGCTAAGTTTCTTACTTCATCAGCAACGACTGCAAATCCACGACCATGCTCTCCTGCTCGAGCAGCTTCAATCGCAGCATTTAGCGCTAGCAGATTGGTCTGTTCTGCTATCTCATCTATGACTTCTGTTACTTTTTTTATCTCTGCTGATTTTTCACTTAGAGAAGATACTTTTTGACTTGCTGTTAGTGCTACTTCACTTATACTTTGCATACTCTCTATGATGGTTTTGAGGTCATCTTGACTCTGCTGACTTCCTTTCATTGTTTGAGCAGTAAAAGTTGAAGCTTCTTTGGCACTGTTTGATACTTTTGTTACATTATTCATAATGTTCTGTGTAGTTTGTGATATAGATTCAACTGCTTTAGCTTTCTCTTCTAGTTTCTTTGACATTTTATCAATAGAACTTGACAAAGTAGCTGTGTAGATTGAGTTTTTACCAGAGTCGATTGAGAGTTTTTCTGCCATATCCATCAGAATGTCAAGCATGAGATATGTTCTGTTGTAAAAAGCATGTACAAAAGGGATAGATTTTTCTAAAGAAACAAACTCTTTTTTGTACTCTTTTTGTTTATCAAAATCACGAGTTGAAAATTTGCCTAAAATCTCAGCACTTTTTATGATGGGTTTAAAAAGAAGCAGATGAAAACCTATAACAGTGATAGTGGATCCAAATAGTGAAAATATAAGTATAAGAGGTAACATTATGTTAAACTCTGTAAAGAGGGTTATAGCATATGCCAATATGGACATAAGCACAGTTGGACCAACAATGGCTTTAATATAAAATGGTATAAGAACTGGTTTTATATGCTTCATAAGTAACTCCTGTGATAAATATATGACTATTATATCAATATTTTAGAAAAAGTCCATTATAAATATATTAGACCTCTTGAATAACCCCTTGTAGTCACAATTTTACCTACGTGTTACTCGAAGGAAGGACTTATAAGTAGTAATCTTGTCTAAAACTTTTCATTACAATAGCTATCGCTCAAAATAGAATTAATTTTTTATTAAGCTTTATTTATATATAGTTGTATTACCAAAAGTTGTATATACAACTAAAAAGGAGATGCTTTGAGTGATGAGTTTAGACTTTGTCTAGGGTTACAACTAAAATTAACAATAAATATAATGCAACAAGAACACAATAAATATTTAAAACCTTATGGTATTAGTAACGAACAAGGTTTACTTTTAAAGTATGTTTACGATATGCCAGGAGTTACGCAAACACAAATTGCTGAAGATTTAAATAAAGATAAAACTACTATAACACGTATGGTAGATACTTTAGTAAAAAAAGGTGATTTAGAAAGACGAGTATCAGATGAAGATAGAAGAGCTTTTCATATCTATGTAACTAAAGAGACGCGAAAGAAGGTAGAAGAGGTTAGCCCACTTTTTGAGAAAAATGGTGAAGAGTTGGAAAAAATTATATCCAAAGAAGACTACGAAACTACACTAAAAGTTTTAAATCAAATCAAAGATTATTATATAGGACTGAACAAATGAAAAAAATAGCAATTTTACTATTAGCACCACTTTTACTATTGGCTTCAGGAGCACCAAGAGCTTCTTTAGTAAAGACAGAAGCTGTAACAAAAGCAGAGGTGAAATCACTTCAAACGTTTATAGGTAATGTCGAGTATGCACAGAGCTCAAAAGTAGCTTCGCAAGGGAGTGGAGCAGTTATAAGTGTCAATTTTAAAGAGGGTGATAGTGTTAAAAAAGGTGCAGTTCTCAATAGACTAGATAACCAAATCATAAAAGCACAGATAACTTCGTTAAAAGCGTCACTTAGTGATGTGTTCGTAAGTCTAAAAAAAGCACAAAAAGATTTGGCTAGATATGATGTACTTTTAAAACAAGATGCAGTTTCACAGAGTGTTTATGATGACAACAGTTTCAATGTTCAAAGTTTAGAAAACAAGATAAGTTCACTAAAAGCAAGTATTAAAGCAAAAGAGATAGAGATGTCAAAAAAGGTCACTTTTGCACCATTTGATGGGGTTATCATTTCAAAACATGTAGAAGTTGGAGATTGGGTACGTCAAGGTGGAGTTGTTGCTGGTTTGGTCAATCTTAAATCCGCTAGAGTAGAGGTGAATCTTCCTCAAAAAGTAGTTGCAATTTTAAAGCCAAAAATGGTTGTAGAAGTGGCTGTTGGAGGAAAGATTTATGATGGTTATGTGAGTGCAATCATACCTAAAGGCGACATTGCAACTAGAACATTTCCTGTAAAGATAGCATTTAAAAAAGCACCATCTTACTTGTTTGAAGGTATGGCGGCAACTATAAATCTACAAAGTGGTCAAGATGTAAAAGCTTTGATAGTACCTAGAGATGCAATTTTAAAAAGATTTGGGCAAAATGTAGTATTTGTAAATGCTAAAGGGAGTGCTATGATGATTCCTGTTTTAGTTGTTGGCTATACGGATGGGAAAGTAGCGGTAAGTGCAAAAGGACTTCAAGAGGGTATGAAAGTAGTTACAAAAGGAAACGAGAGAATTTTCCCAAAATCTCCACTTAAAGAGATAAAATAATGGACATCATAAACTACTCTATAAAAAAACCAGTTACAATTGTAGTTGGTGTAATTTTGATTTTGATGTTTGGGTTTATAGCCCTAACAAAACTTCCGTATCAGCTTACTCCCACAGTAACTCAGCCAAAACTTTCAGTTCAAACTATCTGGCCTGGAGCAACTCCATATGAGATTGAGAGAGACTTGATAGAGGAGCAGGAAAGAGCTTTAAAAAGCACTGCTGGACTAGAGAGTTATGAGAGTACTTCAAGTGACAACGTAGGAAAAATCACACTTACTTTTAAGCTAGGAACTGATTTGAACCAAGCTAAGCTTGATGTTTCAAACAAGCTAAATGAAGTAAGCTCATACCCACAAAATGCACTTAAACCAGTGATTAGTTCAAGTGGTGATAGTGCAAGCCCAGTTATCTGGACGACACTTCAAACAACTGATGGAAGTGATATATATAAGTATAAAACATTTTTAGAAGATGAGGTAAAAGAGCAGATAGAGAGAGTTCCTGGAGTAGCTAGTTTGATGGTAATTGGTGGACAAAAAGACCAAGTACATGTAAAGATAGATTCTCAAAAACTTTCAGCCTATGGTTTGAGTATTGAGCAAGTTATAAATGCAATTCAGAGTGAAAATGTAAATATTTCAGCAGGAACTATGTATGTGGACAGAAGAACATACCGTATAAGAACTACTGCGGAGTTTAATGACTTACAATCTTTACGAGATATGGTTATCTACTCAGATGGAAGTAGAAGAATCTTGCTTCGTGATGTTGGTGATGCTGTTTTTGGAAATGAAAAACCAAATGGAATTACTATGTTTTTAGGAGTTCCTGGAATCATAGTAGGTGTTAGAGCTGAACCTGATGCAAATATAGTATCTATGACAGATGAAGTAGAAAAAGTATATCAAAAACTAAATAGTGGGATTTTAAAAGAGAACAATTTAGAGTTTCATTGGCTCTATGATGAGCGACCTTACATAATTGGCTCGATTGATTTGGTACAACAAAATATCTTTATAGGGGCTATTTTAGCCATTCTTGTACTACTTCTATTTTTGCGTTCTATTAGTGCAACAGCGGTAGTAAGTCTTGCAATTCCTATAAGTATAGTTGCTACATTTATAATCCTTGCAGCTTTTGGAAGAAGTCTAAATACCATCTCTCTTGCAGGAATCTCTTTTGCTGTTGGTATGCTAGTAGATAGTGCTATAGTTGTGTTAGAAAACATAGATAGGCATAAAAAGATGGGTAAGAAGTTTGTAAAAGCAGCCTACGATGGAACGAGTGAGGTTTGGGGAGCTTTGATTGCTTCTGCACTTACAACTATTGCTGTTTTCTTGCCAGTGATTTTTTTAGAAGATGAAGCTGGACAACTTTTTAAAGATATAGCTATTGCAGTTACTGCTGCAGTCTCGTTTTCATTGTTTGTTTCAATATCTGTTATCCCAATGATGTGGACTCAGATGATGAAGTTTAGTAAACATGATTCGCATAAACATAGTGATAAAAAGAGTTTTATTGTAAAAATTGGAGATTGGTTTAGTAGAAGTTTTATGTATTTCGTAAAACTCTCAATCAAAAATGTAATGACAAGAGTTTTGACAGTTGTTACTCTTATCATATTTTCTGCAGGTAGTGTTTATCTCTTTTTTCCAAAGATGGAGTACCTTCCTCAAGGAAATAAAAACTTGATTTTCAACATACTTATTCCACCTCCTGGTCTTTCATATAATGAGAGAAAAGATATAGGTGAAAGTCTGTTTAAGAAAATGAGCAAGCACGTAAACAAAGAAGTAGATGGAGTTCCTCCAATCAACAGAATGTTTTTTGGCTCATTTGGTGATTTTATGATTTTTGGTGCTACTTCAAGTGAGGAGCAGAGAGTTCGTGAACTAATTCCAGTATTTGCCCCAGTGGTAAACTCTTTTCCGGGGGTGTTTGGTATAACTCTTCAAGCTGGTGTATTTGAACAAGGAATCGGTGAGGGAAGAACAGTAAATGTAGATTTGAGTGGAGAGAGCATAGAGAAAATTGCTACTGCAGGAGGTATGTTTTTTGGAGCAATCAGGCAGGCAGTCAAGGGTGCTCAAGTTCGTCCAATTCCTTCAATTGAATTACTTTACCAAGAGAGTAGATTTCACCCTCAAAGAGATAAACTCAAAGCCGTAGGAATGAGCAGTTCTTCTTTAGGAAAAGCAATCGATGTACTAAATGATGGAAGAAAAATAGGTGATTTCAAGCAAGATGGAAAGAAAAAAGTAGATTTACGTTTGATGAGTGTTGAAGGTAGTATTACAACTCCTGAAGAGTTAGCTAAGACACTTATAGCTACTCCAAAAGGGGGCCTAGTTCCTATAAATTCACTTGCAACTTTAGAAAAAACAACAGGCATAAGTGAAATTCGTCATCTTAATGGCAAAAGAACAATTACTCTTCAAGTCACACCTCCAAAAGATATGACAATCCAAGAGATGATGATACTGTTAGAAAAAAAACTTATACCATCGATAGAGAAAAAAGGTATGCTTGGTGGTGTCAAAGTATCACTCTCAGGAACGGCAGATAAACTAAAAGAGACTATCAAAAATATGTCTATGAATGTAGTTTTGGCTCTTATCATTGTTTATCTTTTGATGAGCTCACTATTTTCCAACTTTTTGTACCCACTAGTTATAATGTTCACAGTTCCAGTAGCTGCAGCAGGTGGATTTTTGGGCTTAAAGATGACAGATACCTTCTTGTCAATGCAACCAATGGATATCTTAACTATGCTTGGCTTTATCATTCTTATAGGTATCGTGGTAAACAATGCAATTTTGATAGTCTATCAAGCACTTAACAACATAAGAAATCATAATATGGAGCATAAAGAGGCAGTTTTAGATTCTGTAAGAAGTCGTCTAAGGCCAATTTTTATGAGCTCGCTTACTTCCATCTTTGGGATGATGCCATTGGTGCTTTTCCCTGGACCTGGTAGTGAGTTTTATAGAGGATTGGGAAGTGTTATAACTGGTGGTTTGGCTCTTTCAACGTTCTTTACTATCTTTATGATTCCTGCACTTCTAATGTTTGTGATAAAGTTTGAAAAAAGAGGAAAATCTGATGAAAAAAATTAGTCTTATCTTTATAAGTTTTGCAAGTTTATATGCTTTGAACATACAAGAGGCAGTAACTATAGGGCTTGAAAATAGTCATAGGCTAAAAGAGTCTGAGCTAAACCAACGCCTTTCACAAGCGTATCTTGATAAGTCAAAAAGTGGGTATATGCCCACTATTGATGCTAATTATTATGCTTCAAGTAGTGAATTTAATAATCCTGATAGTAGATTAAAACCATCTGTTGCTTCTATCTCTTTAGGCTATAACCTTTTCAATGGTTTTAGCGATAAATATTCCATTGAGGGTGCAAAAGAGAATCTAAATAGTGCTTTATTTCAAAAAGATGCTTTAAGGAGTGATTTGAAATTGCAAATACAACTTGCTTATATAAAGTTTTTGGAAAAAAGAGAGACTTTGAGTACAAAAGAAGAAGCAGTTGGCTTAGTTAAAAAAAGCTTAAAAGATACACAAGCTTACTATGAACAAGGCTTAGTAGCTAAAAATTCTCTTTTGGAGACAAAAGTATCACTCTCTAAAACAAAGCAAGATTTCATCATAGCTAGAAGTGAATTACTCATAGCAAGAGAGTCACTAAGCAGACTTCTAGGCGGTAAACTTTTAAAAAATGAAGAGATTAAAGATATAGATTTTAAAATAGTAGATATAGATAGCTCAGATGAGTTAGTGAAAGTTGGTTTGAAAAACAGAAGTGAGTTAAAGTCCATAAAAGCATCTCTAAAAGAGGCTGGATTTGTTTATAATTCTTCAAAATCAGACCTTTACCCAAGAGTAGATTTAGCTTTAGGTTATACACAAAATGGTGGTGATAGACTTTATGATGACGAGACAAAAGCGAGTATAAATCTTTCATACAATCTCTACAAAGGTGGAGCAAATGAAGCTCAAAGAACTGCTTACATGTACAAAACTCAAATAGTCAATGAGAAGTTAAAAGCGTTGGAATTAGACATAATCTTGCAGATAAAAAAAGCAAAAGAGGCGTATGAGCTCTCTTTGGAAAACAGAAAAGTTACAGCAGATGCAAACGAATTTGCACAAGAGAACTTCTCGATTATGCAAAGCAGATACAAATCTCAGCTAGAAAAAACAACAGACTTTTTAAAAGCAAGATTGGAACTTAGTGAAGCAAAAATAGCACATATTAAATCACTATATTACATCTATTCACAGTATGCAAGTTTACTAAGAGTTATTGAGAAGTAGTTTGTATTTAAGTTATAAAGAGTATATGAAAAAAGAGTATGGCGAAGCGTTGTACTCTATTACAGTTGATTTAGATTTGGGGTGTCCTAGTCAGTGTAGTTTTTGCCCGACTCACGGTTCTAGGTCAGCTCAAAGTATGGATGCTAGTAGTGTGGAAGAGCAGATAAAAGTTGGAATTGCATTTGCAAAAAAACGCTACAAGGCAAAAAAATTTATGCTCTATCTTCAAGCGTACACCAATACATTTAGCACACTCAAAGAACAAAAAAAGACTTACTCAAAACTGCTTAAGCTTTATGATTTTGATGCCATTAGCATAGGAACAAGACCTGATTGTTTGAGCGAGGAGACGCTAAAATACCTTCAAGAGTTAAACCAAGAAATAGATGTACATGTAGACTTAGGAGTGCAGACCCTCAACGATAAAACGCTTAAAATTATAAATAGAGGACACGATAGCAAAAGTAGTATTGAGGCGATAAAAAAACTCCAACACTATGGTATAAAAGTTTTTGCACATGTTATAGTTGGGTTTAGTGGAGAGAGTCGAGAAGATTGGAGCAGAACAGTTAATGAGTTAGTTGCTTTACAAGTGAACGGTTTCAAGATTCATAACTTGCACATAATCAAAAATACACCTTTACATGTAGAGTATCTAAAAAGCCAGTTTAAAACATACAACGAGTATGAATACGCAGAAGAGCTCATATATCTTTTAAGACTCATTCCAAACAATATTCCTATTTTACGCATAGCAACTGACACGCCTAATAAAGATTTAGTAGCCCCAAAGTGGCAGATGAGTAAGGGAGAGTTTGGAGAGTATGTTAAAGATACTCTAGAGTATAGATTTGGAAAGAGTGAGGTAGACAAGAGTTTTTGGAGTGAAAAATACAAAGA
>CAZHBU010000070.1:0-8951 GCA_964530865.1 uncultured Sulfurospirillum sp. | reverse complement strand
TATTATTATTTTAAATAAAAGTCAAAATAGTCATAGAATAAATATTTATTCTATATACTTCATGCAAAGATAAAGATAAAGATAAAGATAACATAACACAATTTATACCTTTTTTACACTTCTTGTTGGACTTTTATTGTTTTTTTGCTACTATTCATTTATGCGGTTGCCATACCTTTTTGAAAGCCTGTTTTATTTCAACTTTTTATAGTGCCTTTTACTTAAATAAGTGCCATTCTAAGCTGAACCATTTTAGGAGTATAAATTTTGATTGATTACAGTAACTTTTCATTAGTTCTTTCTGGCGGTGGAGCACTTGGCATTGCTCACTTAGGAGTTTTGGAAGATTTAGAGAATTCAAACATAACTCCAAATGAAATAGTTGGTACTAGTATGGGTGGTATTATAGGAGCTTGTTTATCTATAGGCTTAAAACAGAAAGATATTTATAAGCTCTTTGTTGATTTTTCAAATGTCTTCAACTGGGTCAAATTTTCCATGCATGGAAACTCTGTCATAAAAAGCAGCAAAATTGAGAAAATTTTTAGTGATATTTTTGGCTCATTAAAGATAAAAGATACAAAAATACCTCTTAAAATAGTTGCTACAAACTTATCAAATGGAGATGTTAAAGTTTTTAATAACAAGAGTGATATTTTTATTAAAGATGCCCTTTTAGCGACCATGGCAATTCCTGGTATATTTGAAGAACAATCCATATTAGGTACGACTTATGTAGATGGCTTTTTAAGTGAAAACCTACCAATAAATCAAGCTAGTTTAAATGATATTTTGGCAGTTGATGTTCTTGGTAAAAACTCTTTTTTAGTCGACTCACCAAATAACTTCTTAAAAATCCAAAATGTATTTGATATGCTAGAAAAATCTCTACGTCTTTTGATGTACAACCAAACCAAAGCTAGTCTAAGTAAAACTAAAAAAAATATTTTGCTGATAGAACCCACAACTAAAGAATATAAAACTTTTCATTTTCACAAATACAAAGAAATTAAGCAATTGGGTAAAAACTTAATCTTAATATAAATTAGACTTTTGCTTGTAAAACTTTCAAACCTAAAGCTATATATACAAAAGCAGAAATTTTAGTGAACCAAGTTTGAATGCTACTACTTTGTCTTAATTTTAAAGAAAAAGAAGAAGCAAACCAAGCTACTATCAAACACCAGATTGTACCACCAATCACAAAGCTTAACCCTAAAAATAAAATACTTTTTGTATCTGTTGAGGTATTTAAAAACTGAGGAAGAAAAGCGATAAAAAATAGTGCTACTTTAGGATTCAAAATATTGGTCAAGACTCCTTGCATATATATTTTTGAAAATTTTGAATCTTTCATACTCTCATTTGCTTTAATTTTAGACTTTAAAAACAGTGTTGATATACCTAGATAAATTAAATATAATCCACCAACTACTTTCATCATTAAAAATAAAATTGGTGAAGTAAGAATGATGATAGAAACACCTGCCGTTGCAAGTAAAGCATGTACCAATCCACCTGTTCCAATACCTAATGCAGAAACAATGCCAGCTAATTTACCTTGTGAAATACTACGAGCAATAATATACATAGTATCTTGTCCAGGAGTAATCCACAAAAGAAAACTTGCCGATAAAAATGTTATATAAATTTCTAAACTCATCAAAACCCTCTCTTTCTTAAAAGTTCGTAGCCGATCTTTTCTCTTTTTTAAACTGTTCTATCCAGTAGTTGTTGAAACTCTTGTTGAGTTTTACAAATTGGTCTATTGGCTCAAACTTTTGTACAGTTGCTACAAATAAAACTGCTGTTACAACAAGAGCGATGCTCATCTCTTTTGTAAAAAATACCATCTTTCTCGCTCTATTTTTAAGATATGCTTTTATCGGTTTTATGTTTAACCAGATATGTATAAACCCAGCAATAGTAAAAACTACCATAAAAGAGATATGAAGAGCTTGCCACTGCATCTTGTCCAATCCTAGCATTTCCCATTTTATCATCATTGAGAGTCTTCCAAAAGGAGATATAAACTCAGCCACACCACTAACAACCATAATCACAAACGAAAACAGCATCACAAACGAAGTTATTTTTCTTAACATTACACACACCTATAGTTTTTGGTGATATTATATATAAATATTTATAATTTAATTGTTAAACTTATAGGACAATGGTCACTTCCTGTTATGCTATCTAAAATTTCAGCATCTACAATACTATCTTTTAAATCTTCAGAAACATAAAAGTAGTCAATTCTCCAACCAACATTGTTAGCTCTTGCATTGGCACGGTATGACCACCAACTATATCTGTCTTTTATTTCACCATGAATATGTCTGAAAGTATCTACATAGCCATGAGCTAAAAGTTTATCTATCCACTCTCTCTCCATCTTTAAAAACCCAGAAGTGTTTTCATTGGCTTTTGGACGTGCTATATCTATCTTGGTATGCGCAGTATTTACATCTCCACAAACGATGATAGACTTTCCCTCTTTTTTCAAACTTTCAATATGTTCTAGAAATCTGTCATAAAAAGCCATCTTATACTCTAAGCGTTCTTCATTTCTCTGTCCATTGGGAAAATAGACATTAAAAAAAGCAATATTTTCAAAATGGTACTCATTTATGCGTCCTTCATCTAATATATCTACGTTTTTTGAAGTCTCTACATGTAGAGGTTCTATGTCAGTAAAAAGAGCAACACCAGATTGTCCTTTTTTTGAAGAAGAGTTTACATGTAGCTCTTTATACTCTCTTTCAAATATACTTTTAGGAATCTGTTCTTTCTCAGCTTTTATCTCTTGAAGGGCTAAAAAATCTACCTCTTTTTCATCTATCCATTTTAGAGCCTCTTTTTTATCAACTGCTCTTATGCCGTTTACATTCCATGATATGAAAGTTAAATTTTTCATGTTAATTAAGATACTTCATTAGTATGTCCTCTTTTTGTTGGGGAATTAGTTTTAGCTCAGCTTCTTTTTCGTTTATCTCTTTTTCAATAGCTTCTATTTTTGAGACAATCTTTTTTTGTTCAGAAATAGAAGGAAGTGGTATTTTTATACTATTTAAATTTTTTTGATTCAATTTTGGTTGAGCTTGTCCTGTGATATATTCTGACAAGTCTATGTTATTAAGATATAATTTTACCAATTTATGAGTTTCTGTATTTTCAAATTTCAATATATGAGCATGATTATTTACCCATATTTTCCCACGTGCTGTAAATGCAATTGGATAAACTCTTGATTTTAAATTTGCACCATCTTCTGATATTAGAAGAACCGTATCATCTATAAGATAATCACTTACATAATCAACAATTCCTGATGCCCCATAATATGGATATTCTCCAATTTGTCTATATCCTGCTGTTATTGGCTTTCTTTTATAATCCAAGTTTTTCGATATATCCGCTATATAAGAGAATTTATTCTCTTTTAAATTAATAATTATTTTCTCTATATTATTTTGCAAAATATTAATTTTTTTATTAGTCTTTTCTTCTAATTTATCCAATTTCTCAATCTCTTCTACTATTTTTTCTTGAATATTTTCTGGAGGTAGTGGGATTTTTATGTCATTTACAGTGACAGCATTAATTGATGGAGGATTTGCAGTTGATGCTATATCTAATAGATTGATATTATAGTTAAAATATAAGTATAAATATTTTGGATTTAATTTCACTTTATCATAAACTGAAATCCCCATTATATTATTATCTATAGCCGCTTTAACTGATAATATTCTTTTTTTATTTGTCCCAATTGCCATTCCTACTTTTGGAAAAATAATTGTATCTTTATTAAATATCGTAGCTTTAATTTTTTCTTTTAGAATTTTTTTATCGACATAATTATTTGCCTGTGTCATACAATTATGATTAACTGATAAATTCATATCAGAGACTTTGTAAAATGGAATATCATCTATATTTGATTGGTTTTGATACTCAATTGGAAATCCATTACCACCTTTTACTTTTGCATATTCACTAATTTTTACTATATTCCACTTACTCTCAATCTTTACTTTTTTTTTAATATTCAAAGATATATTTTTCTCAAAATCAACTCTATCATACGTCATCATATCAACTAAATCAATGTAAGCTACATTCTGTTTTAAACTCTCATCTATTGTCTTGAACTCCCCATTAAAAGCACTATAGATATAACTATTTGCTTTTAAACTGTTTGTATAAGATAGCTCATCATACAAAGAAGTACACTCATCTATAGTTTTACCTCTTTGGATTGGGTGTATGCCCTCGCTTCCTCTTCTTGAACTAAACTCATAACCTAAAAATCTTTTTTCTTCTTTTTTCTCACCTGATTTTACTACAGTTATTTTTTGCTTATACGCAGTTATAAAATAGAAAAGTTTCTCTTTTTCAAGTGCTATGATTTTGTCAAAAGAGTCAAGTTTTTTATCGTACTCTTTATACAACTCATGATTTTTTACTTTCTCATTTGGCTTTTCTTCTAAAAGTGTTAGATAATCACCCAATTCCATCTCTTCCCAAACATGCCTTATATATTTTTCCAATGGATTTTTTATGCCATTTATAGTTATGTCTTTTTTCTGTTCATGTAGTTTATCTACAGAAGCTTTTATATTTATGTGATCTGCGTTATTTTTTCTTCTTAGAAACAGTATTACGGTATTTGTTCCTGTTGCCATAAATGTATTTGAGCCAAGCTCAACTATGCTTATTATGTCAAAATAATTAAAAATGATCTCTCTTGTTTTTGTATAAATTCCACTGTTGCTTAGTATGCTACTAGGTAAGATTATACCTGCAATACCTCCATCTTTTAAAAGCTGTTTAGTACGTTCTATAAAAAGTGTCTCAATCTCACTACTTTGGTCTGTAAGTCTACTGTAGAGGTCAAAATTCTTTTTAGATTTTTCACTATCCATCATGCCCTTAAATGCACTTACTGAATATGGAGGATTTGAAACAATAATGTCAAATTGTTTGTTATCTTGGGGGTATGTTTTGTCAACTTTTGTAAGTCTATTTTTATACTCTTTTGCACTTTCAAAGTCTGCTAAGCCGTCTCCATGAATCACCTTAGCCAACCCATCTCCATGAAGATAACAACTAACTTTTGCGGTTTTTACAAGTCTATAATCTTTTTCAATCGCATATACATAATCTTCTGCCCAATCGTATTTAGAATTTTTCCAATAGGCTATAGTTTTCTTTGTTGTAGATTTTAAACTACTCTCATCAATAGTATCTATATACTTTTGAACCTCTTCCATGGATTCTGTTATAAAGTGACCACTTCCCGCACTATAATCTATAATTGCAGGCAATAAATCATTTTTATCGCCCTCTTGTATCTTTTTTTCTATAATTGTGTTAATGGGTATGCTTTTTAGTATAAATCTAGCAACAGGAACTGGCGTAAAAAACTGCCCTGATTCTTGTTTAAGACCTGTTGTCAAAAGCTGTTCAAAAAAATCACTTAAAAATTGCTGTCTATAGTTGTACCTTATTTGATAAGTTTGAAGAAGTTCTACTATCTCTTTAACAACTATCGCATTCTCTTTAAATGAGTCATCATCAAATACTTCTTTGATAGCAAATTCATTGTTTTTCTTCAGTCTTATCTCCGTCAACAACTCTTTAAATTTCTCTTTATACTCATCTTCAACTTGATAAAACTGCTTGTCAAATTCGCTGTCGCTAATGTCAGTTACATTTTTTTCTAGCAACTCTTTCATGCCGCGGTTGTAAAGGTCTGATAATCTTTTTTGAAATGATATATGATTATCTTCTCCGTCTAGCCACTGAAAATGAAGCTGATCGTCATCTAATCTATCTTCATCTATAATTTTACATAAAAATAGAGTAAAGATTTTATTAAACGCATTAGGCTTATCTGATACTACATTATGTCTTAAAATCTCTAAAAACCTATTAAAAATATTGCTACTATCTTCGTGCTTTAAGGCTTTCAAATCTTTTTTAGTAAGTGCTTTGCTTATAAATTCATAAGCATTTGTATATGATTCAAATACACCATTATTTTTAGGGATTTTATTCCATCTGTCGTAAAAATCTTTTACATTGCTTGTTGCTCTATACTCTTCTTCTATTTTTACTATCTGATTTGTATATTGAATTTCTTCTTTGTTACATGTAGAGGCATAAAGAACCAAAACTTCTGCATTTTTATCTTGTTGAAAGTAAGTAAAAAGTTGCCCACCATCTTTTTTAAGTTTGTTAAATGCCTTATCAAACTCTTTTGACCAAGTTTTACACTCTATCATCATATAGGCTGAGCCATCTTCTTTTGTAACCAATATATCAAGTCGCCCACTTGTCCCATGTCCCGATGGATACACTTTTTCCAAGACAACACTACTAGGGCTATACCCTTTTTCAAGTAATCTATCTACGCACTCTAAAACTACCAAATCTTCTGGTCTAGTTATATTTTGGATGCTATTTTTAGTGTCATTAAAAAATATTTTATTTCCATAATTTATACTATTTTTTTCAAAATCTATTCCTAATACATAGTTATTATGACTAGAATACTTTTTATGATATATATTTGCTGTATTCTCTTTGGGTACAAAGCCCAGTTTGACAATTAAATTGTCTTGATAAGCATCATTTGTCATAATTTTCCCTGTTTGTTTATTTCATTTTGACATATAAATATAAAACTTGCTATTTATATGTCAAAATGAAATATTTTATAGCAACTTCAAGTTCTGTTCACAAATATCTTTCCATGAACTTTCAACTTTTATATCTTTACACTTCTCAAAATACTCTTTTGCTTCTTTGTTTTTATTTAGTTTCATACTAAGTTCTCCAGCACTGTAATAAGCTCTCGTTTGTTGCTTTAGAGAGATTTTTTTATCTAACAGTCCTTTTGCTACAATTAAAGCTTCTTTTGTCTTTTCTAGCCTCTGCAAGGCTCCTATAAGGCTAAGTTCAACATCTGGAGTGTAAGCGCTGCTTTTAAACTTTTTTTGCAGTGTTATTATCTTATTTGCATACTCTTTTAGTAGCAAATCATTTCTATCATCTCCTGCACGTTGTACTATTTTTATGTAAACATCACTATTTTTCAAATCATTTGGACTGTTTTTTTCTATCTGCTTTGCTATATCAATTGCTTTTTCGAGTCTATCTAGCTTCATCAAAGAGAAAAATAGCATCTGTAAAGTATCGGTTTGGGGTTGTGTCTTTAAAGATTTTGACATCTTTATAATGTCTTCACCAACACTTATAACCTCTATATGCTTATTGAGTTTATAAAGGCTCAAAAGATACTTTTGCATCCATTCATTTCTACTCTTTAAATTTCCCTCTTTTATATGGTTTTCACTAAGCATATTTGCTCTTGTATATCTTGAAGTTCGCATAAAACAATCAAAAACTTTATTTTTATCAAAATGTTCTAAGTTCAATTTATAGCTCTCAATATAACTAACTGCTTGCTTACATTTATCATCTTTAAAGGCTAAAATTACAAGAGCATTTGCTGCAGATGTCACATACTCATTTGTTGTATTGTCATCACTCACATACTCTAATGAATCTTTCATCTTTAAAACATCTTCGTATCGCGCTTGAGAGAGTAAAAGTTTTGCTTTTTCTACTACTGCTTTATCGCCTATCTTATTTTTATATTTTTCTATAAGTTCATCATAATAATTTGCTAATTTTGTCTCATTGGTTTCATTTAACTCAAAAAACAGTTCATCTAAACTAGTCTGTACATCTTCTTTATAATCACCATACTTGTACTCTTTTAAATACTGCTGTAGCCTATCATATGCCTCTTTTATATCATTTGCTTTTGCATGCCATAGACCACTATCTCTTACCAAAACTTCTCTATTCTCATCAGTTTTTTTCAAATCTATTAGAAGAACATCAGTTACTTTCGCAGCTACGTCATAGAGCTTATTAGAAGCTAACTTTTTTGCTAATACATACGAAGATTCTCTGTCTTTAATTAAATAATCTTGATTCGCTTCTAAAACTTTTAAAAGATAAACTTTTGCTTTCTCTGTTTTGCCTCTATTCATCTCTTTATCACTCAACCTTATGGCTGCTTCTGCAGCTATATCCAAGTCTTTTGCTGAGTAAAGTACATCTAAATACAGTTTTATGGCTTTCTGTTTTTCACGTGTATTGTATAGCGAATCAGCAAAGACTAAAATAGCTTTTTTTGTAAATGGACTATTTTCGTGTTCGCTTATGAGAATATCCATAAAGTAGTTTGCATCTGATTTGAAACCCATCTTCAAATAAGCTTTTGCTATAAGCATCAATACTTCTGGTATGTTATTATCTGAAGGGAATGATTTTATCCAAGCTTTTCCCTCGTTTACTACGTCATTACCATCAAATTTGTCTGCTATTGAACCATCATTCTCATCAATCCCTTTATCTATAGCTCTAAGATGATAAAGCATAAATTCACTTTTAAAAATTGTTTGAGGATATTTTCTTACAACACTTAAACTATCTTCTATGACATCTAAATACTTCTCATTGTTATAACTTTTTTTAAGTTGTAAATAGAGACTTATATCTTTACTTTGCACATAAGAGATTGGTGCACCATTAAGATCAAGTGCTCCAACATATGGTTTGATATTTTTTGAGTACATGATAGGAAAGTTAATCTTATCATTTGATTTATGTTTTGCAAATGGAGATTTTTCATAAAACAATATAGCCCAGTGATTAACAACTTGTGATTTTGGTTTATTACTCACTTCTGGGTCAAGAAACAGAGAATCTTCTATTATCATCAATTTAGAGTTAACTTTTGGTTCAATTCTTAAGTAAAATTCTTTCTCTTTCTCTAAAAAATCAATATCAACTAATGCCATTTTTTTAGGGGAAATAGGAGTTTTGATTACCTTTTTAAATCTACAAAGATACACCTTTTTATCTAA
>CAZHBU010000069.1:0-9192 GCA_964530865.1 uncultured Sulfurospirillum sp. | reverse complement strand
AGTGAGTCTTTTTGATGAAAAAAATCTAATCAAATGGGTAGTTATTTTACCTATATTAAGCGTTATAGTAACAACTATAATATTTGTTAGTACGGGGATAAACAGTAGAAAAACTAACTTAGAAAAAGAGGCTTTTAACAAGCAAGTAAAATTTCTAAAGTATCATAAAGAGGAAGTAAAAAACAAAGTTGACCACATAATCTCCTTTTTACGAGACAGTAAGGAACTTCAAAAAGAGCAATCAAAACAAGATGTTAAACATATGGTTGAACTTGCTCTTGCCATAATTAAAACGATTTACGATAGTAATGAACATCTTGGAGATGATGAGATTTTAGATAAGATAAAATCTAGTTTGAGAGATATACGCTTTTGGAATGGAACAGGTTACTTCTTTATATATACTTTAACTGGAGATTGTGTTTTATTGCCCACTAAATCATCATTAGAAGGTACAAATTTTATAAATCTACAAGATGCTAATAAAAAATTTACAATCAAAGATGCAATAGATATAATTAAAAAATATGGTGAAGGTTATGATGAGTGGTATTGGTATAAGCCAAAAGAAAAAATCATGAAGCGTAAACTTGGATTTATAAAAGCCTTTTTACCACTTGATATCTACATAGGTACAGCTAGATACGAAGAGGATATTCTAAATAATATAAAAAACAAATTAGTAAAATCGCTAGAAGAGAGGGAGAAGGAGTTTTTCATATACGATAAATATGGAAATTCTATCATGAATAATCATAAATCAATAGATGTAAATGAGGTATCTTTGGCTGTGATAGGTGGAAAGATTATACCTGAAGGATTTTTTATAAATCACACAGTTTCTACTTACTTTAACATATTTAAAGAGTTAAATGCGGGAACTTTTTTTGTCAAATATTTACCAGAGTTTGAGTGGGTAGTTGGTGCAGGTATCTATACTGATGAAGTGAAAAAAAGTTTAATACTGGAAAAAGAGAAGTTAAAAGCAGGATATGTAAAAATGTTAAAAAATAGGCTATTTATAGCATTTATCATAATGCTTGTTATTTTAGCGACAACTGTTTTCTTTGCAAGTAATCTAAAAAAAGTTTTAAAAAATTATCAAAAAGATCTATTAGAGCAGAAAGAAAAACTTTTACATAGTTTAAAACATGACTATTTAACATCTTTGCCAAATAGATTATTGCTTACGGATAGGCTAGAGCAGAGTATCAAGCATTTTTCAAGGGATAACAAAAAGATTGCGATTATATTTATTGACATAGATAAATTTAAAAGCATAAATGATAGTTTAGGTCATGATGTAGGAGATATTCTTTTAAAAAACATAGCAAAAAGGCTGAAAAAATCTATACGTTCATCTGATACAGTAGCAAGATTCGGTGGAGATGAGTTTGTTATTTTACTCGATGGCTTTAGAAAGGTAAATGACATAATTAAAGTAATAAATAAAATAGAGAAGTCATTAATTAAGCCAGTCATTATAAATGAGATTAGACATAGTGTGACTTTGAGTATGGGTATTAGTGTGTTTCCAAATGATGGGGAAAATATACAATCTATCTTAAAAAATGCTGATATAGCTATGTATAAAGCAAAAAATGAAGGTGGTAATAGGTATAGATTTTTTACACAGAAGATGAATGAAGATACACAAAATCTCATAGAGATGGAGAAGGCTTTGAAGATAGGTGTTGAGAAAGGTGAGTTTGTTTTATATTATCAACCATTAATTAATTCAAAAAGTGGAAAAATAATAGGAGTTGAAGCACTTCTACGGTGGAATCATCCTAAAAAAGGGCTCATTTATCCTGATCAGTTTATAAGTATTGCAGAACAAAGTAGTGTTATAAAAGATATGGGCAAATGGATAATATATGAAGCTATGAACCAAATGAAAAAGTGGAAAAATAGAGGTTATAATATAGAAAAGATGTCTATAAATGTAGCAGTTAAGCAGTTGGAAAATAGTGGTTTTATAGATTGTATTAAAAACAATCTTGAGTTAACTTCTTGTAAAGCAGAATGGATAGAGTTAGAGATAGTAGAGCGTTTTGCTATGAAAAATGTAAAAAAATCTATTTATGTCTTAAATGAATTAAGAAAGTTAAATATAGATATATCTATAGATGATTTTGGTACAGGGTACTCTTCTTTATCTTGCTTAAAAGAATTACCAATTACAAAATTAAAAATAGATAGGGCCTTTGTAAAGAACATTTTAAATAGTTATGAAGATAAAGCAATCGCAGAATCTATTTTAGCGCTAGGATTGGGTTTAAAGTTGAAAGTTTTAGCAGAGGGTATAGAGAATAAAGAACAAAGAGAGTTCTTTACATACTACGGTTGTCATGAGATGCAAGGTTATCTTTTTAGCAGACCTGTTCCAGTAAATGAAGTAGAAAAATTATTAGAAAAGGGATGGATATAATGGATAGTATATTTGAACTATTTAAGATAGGAGTTGGACCATCTAGTTCACATACGGTAGGTCCTATGAAAATTGCTCAAATATTTGTAAAAGAGGCATTTAATGAAAAAGTTTTACAAGAGTGTACAAAAGTAAAGGTTGATCTTTTTGGTTCACTTGGTGCAACAGGAAGAGGGCATAGTAGCGATAAAGCTATAGTTTTAGGCTTGATGGGAAATCTTCCAGAAAGTGTAGATATGAATGAGGCTAAGAAGAGACTAAAAGATGTAATTGACAATAAAAAGATAAATCTTTTAGAGATAAAAAGAGTTGATTTTGATTTTGATAAAGATGTTGTACTACATGCAAATAAATTTTTAGATTTTCATCCAAACGCTACAACCCTTTACATGTACAATGAAAAAGAAGAGATTATAAAAGAGAAAACTTACTACTCCATTGGTGGTGGTGCAGTTGTAAGCGAAGATGAGATAAATAACTCAGATGATACAAAAAGTATAGATTTTCCATATGGATTTGAGAGTGCAAATGAGCTTTTGAGTCAATGTAGAGAAAACTCTCTTCAAGTAAGCACTCTAATGATGGAAAATGAGAAAGTTTTTAGAAGTGAAGATGAGATAAGAAAAGAACTTTTAAACATCTGGAAAGTGATGAAAGAGTGTGTAGAAGAAGGGTGTGCCACAACAGGTGAACTTCCTAAACTAGGTGTGAAAAAAAGAGCAAATAAAATATACAATAAACTAAAAAGCAGAGATGGCTTTGCTATGATAGACCCTCTCGAAGTTATGGACTGGATAAATCTTTGGGCATTAGCTGTAAATGAACAAAACGCTTGCGGAGCAAAAGTAGTAACTGCTCCAACAAATGGAGCAGCGGGTATAGTTCCTGCTGTAATTCATTATATGAATAAGTTTTTAGGAAATAGTTTTGAAGAGTATAGTGAAGATAAAATCATAAACTTTTTACTTACTGCGGGTGCAATTGGGCTACTTTATCAAAAAAATGCTTCTATTAGTGGAGCTGATGTTGGTTGTCAGGGTGAAGTTGGAGTAGCTTGTTCTATGGCCGCTGGAGCTTTAGCTGAAGCCATGGGTGGAACGATAGAACAAGTAGAAAATGCGGCAGAAATAGCAATGGAGCATAGTTTGGGGCTTACATGTGATCCTGTGGGAGGACTTGTTCAAGTTCCTTGCATAGAAAGAAATGCAGTAGCTTCAGTAAGAGCAGTAAATGCTGCAAGGATGTCACTAAATGGAGATGGAAGTCACTACGTTTCACTTGATAGTGTCATAAAAACCATGTTTGAAACTGGAAAAGATATGATGAGCAAATATAAAGAGACTTCACAAGGTGGCTTAGCTGTCAATATAGTTGAGTGCTAATTTATGGTATAATCACCATAAATTAGCATAATATAGGTGAGAGATGCATAGAAGAGCATTTTTAGGATTTGTTACAGCAAGCACAGTATCTGCAATGGCTAGTGTCAAATCTAGCAGTATACATGATTTTGTTTGGTTGCGAAAAGACCAAATAAAACCTTTTTTACTTGCATTTAAAAGAGTTGGTCTTGTTCAGCATCATGTAGGATATGGCAATTTTAACATTTTGACATATGATGATATGTTAAAAATTGCTGCTAGATTTCCAAAGATAGGTAGATTTACACTAGAAGAGTTAGATTTTATAGAAGAGCTATTTTATACAGACCCAAGCAAGCATGGTTTTTATGGTAAAAGAACTATGCCAACTCTTACAACGAATATAAATAAAAAAGATGTTATGAAAATTCCTCATACAGGGCATTATCTCTTTCGTGGACACTCTGACGAGTCTTATAATAGAGTTCTTTCAGATGTAGGAAAGTCTTTGATATTGACTTCAGGAGTAAGAGGTATTCCAAAACAGATGAATTTATACTTCACGAAGATAAAAAAAACACAGGGTAATTTGACCTTAGCATCTAGGTCTTTGGCACCACCTGCTTATTCGTATCACTCTATAGGTGACTTTGACGTAGGTAAAAAAGGTTGGGGTTATAAAAATTTTACAGTCTCTTTTGCAAGAACTGAAGAGTTCTGGAGACTTAGACAACTCTCATATATTTCGATGAGATACACAATAAATAATA
This sequence comes from uncultured Sulfurospirillum sp., assembly GCA_964530865.1. Taxonomy (GTDB): domain Bacteria; phylum Campylobacterota; class Campylobacteria; order Campylobacterales; family Sulfurospirillaceae; genus Sulfurospirillum_A. Next base: position 4,630 of record CAZHBU010000069.1, on the reverse strand, counting down.
AAGATGGAGTTAGATTTGAGCCTTGGCATGTTAAGATTATTTAGTACATTTATCCTTTTAACGGGACTGGTTTTTGCAGATGGGTTTGATTTTACTCTTATAAAAAAGGGTGAACAAAAAGACAACAACACACTTTTTATTGTTGGTGGAATTCAAGGTGATGAACCTGGTGGCTTTATGGCTGCTTCGATTCTCTCAACTCACTATAAAATAACTAAAGGTTCTGTTTGGATTGTTCCAAATTTTAACTTTTACTCTATTATTAAACGTAATCGTGGACCATATGGTGACATGAATAGAAAGTTTGCAAATTTGTCAATAAATGACCATGATTATCACTCTATTGAGAAGATGAAAAAAATCATAGTTCAACCAAATATCAAGATGGTAATAAATCTACATGACGGTAGTGGATTTTATAGAAAGAAGTATGAAGATAAAAACCATCGTCCAGGTAAATGGGGACAAGCAACTATCATTGACCAAGCAGTTATAGAAAAAATTCCGTATGGAAACCTTGAAGAAATTGCACAAGAGGTAGATTCGTACATAAACAAAAATCTATTAAAAAAAGAGCATATTTTTCATACAAAAAACACAAAAACTCATCTAAAAAAGACTCAAGAAGAGAAAGAGATGAGTAAGACTTTGACTTACTATGTAATCAATAATGGCAAGTCAGCATTTGGAAATGAATCAAGTAAAGCTCTTCCTGTTCATGAACGAGTTTACTATAAACTTCTGGCATTAGAAAAGTTTATGGACATCATGGGGATTGAGTATGAAAGAGAGTTCGACCTCAATGCAAAAGATTTGAAAAATGTTATAGATAATGACATCTTTATATCTTTCAATGACAAAAAGATTTTTATTCCTCTTTCACGTATTCGTTCACACATTACTTACTTTCCAGTAGAAAAGGGTGCTAAAATCACTTTTAAGCCAAGTAGTCCTGTTATGACTGTTATAGAAGAAAAAGGTAGATATATAGTCTACTATGGCAACAGAAAACTAACAACTTTAGTCCCTCAGTACCTTGCTTATGACAAGTTTGATGGCAATATTAAAGTGGATGTAGATGGAAAAATTCAAGATGTTCTTTTGGGTAGTATAATAGAGGTAAAAAAGTATTTTAATGTTCAAGTTGATAAGCGTATTCGTGTCAATGTAATAGGATATGTCAATAAAAAACACAAAAATGAATCGGGTTTAAACATAAGAAAAAAATACATTTTAAAAAAATTCTCTATAGATAAAGATGGCAAGAGATTTAGAGTAGAAGTTTATGATAGCAAGGTTAGGAACAAGTTTTTGGGGATGTTCTTAGTAGAGTATAAATGATACTAAGCATAGAGAGTAGTTGCGACGATAGTTCTATCGCAATTACGCGCATAAGTGATACGAAACTTCTTTTTCATAAAAAGATTTCCCAAGAGATAGACCACTCAAAGTATGGCGGAGTAGTGCCAGAACTTGCCGCTCGTCTTCATGCAATAGCTCTTCCAAATATACTTGAAGAGTGTAAAGTGTATTTTCCTGAGTTAAAAGCAGTAGCAGTTACAAATGAGCCAGGTTTATCTGTAACTTTAGTTGAGGGTGTTTGTATGGCAAAAGCTCTTAGTATCTCTTTAGATATACCGCTACTGCCTATAAACCACCTAAAAGGTCACATCTACTCTTTGTTCATAGATGAACCAAAAACTGCTTTTCCAATGCTTACTCTTTTGGTGTCGGGTGGACATACGCAACTCTTACATGTAGAAGATTACGACAACATAGAAGTTATTGCCACTACCCTTGACGATAGTTTTGGAGAGAGTTTTGACAAAGTAGCAAAAATGTTAGGTCTTGGATACCCTGGTGGCCCTGTAGTTGAAGAGTATGCCAAAACTGGAGATAAGAAAAAATTTGATTTTACAGTTCCTCTTCAAAGAACTCCAAAACTTGCATTTAGTTACTCTGGACTTAAAAACCAAGTACGACTTGCGGTTCTAGAGTTTCCAGAGTCTAAAAACGATATTTGTGCCTCTTTTCAGTATATTGCCATAAAACATTTGACTCACAAGCTAAAAAAACTTCTTAAAATAAAGAGCTTTAAAAACTTCGCCATAGTTGGAGGAGCAAGTGCAAACAACTCTTTAAGAAGTGAAATTCAATTACTTTGCAAAACTCATGGAATGAGTCTACATGTAGCTGATATGCGGTTTTGTTCAGATAATGCGGCGATGATAGGACGCTGTGCTGTAGAAGCCTACAACCTCAAGAGATTTTCATCACTAGATGATATAGACATCAATCCTAGAACAAGTTTTTAATATAGATTGATAGAAGTTAAGTTTTTTGATTTACTATTTTTATCTCTAACTCCAAGTCAATTCCATTTTTTTCAAATACTCTTTTTTTAGCAAGATCTATAAGCTCAATTGCATCTTCAAAAGTTCCATTTCCAAGATTTACTAAAAAGTTGGCATGAGTTTCACAAAATGCCATATCTCCTATCTTAAAACCTTTTAAACCAGCTTCATCTAAGAATTTACCTGCAAAATTACCTACTGGATTTTTAAAACAACTCCCAGCACTTGGTAGTTTTGGTTGATTGTCTCTCATTTTCTTAAATATTTCTAAAAGAGATATATCAAACCCGTATTGAATTTTAAAAGTTGCTTCGTATATAGTGCCTTCTATATCTGTTCTTCTATATCCAAACTCTATATCTTTTTTTTCAAACCACCCATTTTCTGTTTTAATGGCAACAAGATGATTGAAAATTTCCCACTCTTTTAGTCCAGCATTCATCTTTACCATACCACCAAGAGTTCCAGGAAGTTTTTGCATAAGTTCAAAGTTTTTAAGATTGTGTTTTTTTGCAAATGAGAGTATCTTTCCACTAGGAGTAGCTCCCCCTATGTGTAAAATGTCTTCTTCTACATGTAGAAAGTCAAAGACCTTTCCTAGCATTGCCATCTTTGGTGGGTTTGGAGAAATCAAGAGGTTGTTTCCTCCGCCAAGTAAAAAAGCCTCTACATGTAGAGGCTTTTCTATAACCTCTACATATAGAGTCGGACCTATTTTTATGCTTGTATAAGTCTCTAAATTTATCGTTTTCAAAATATAAAAGTTGGGATCATAGTTATAACCCTATGAGTAAACTCTATCATCATATTCATCATCCATGGCATTGTAAAAATCGCTACAACGATAACAAGTATGATTTTAGGCACAAAGCTCAATGTCATTTCATTTATTTGAGTTGTTGCTTGAAAGATTGATATAGCAAGCCCAGCAAGAAGCCCAGCCATAAGCATAGGCAGTGCCATCATCAAAGCAAGCTTGAATGTTTCAACGCCTAGTCCTATTAGTTTAGCTTCCATTTAATGTCTCCTTGTTAAGGAAGTAAATTCCTTAACAATTCCTATCACTAAAGCTTCGATGATTATCGAGAATATTTTCATATTAGCTATTCCTCAGCTCTTCATACTCGCTAGGGATTAAAAAATCTTCAGCTTTTATCAGAGTATCATAAAACCCATTTTTAAAGCCTATTTCAAAAAGTTTGTTTATTGCAGTAAGTTGGATTTCGCTTAGTTCTACTGAATCATCATTTGCATATAGACTTAGGTATTTTTCTAGTGTTGGAGCATCTACTCTTACCAAATCTCTCTCATGAAGCATTTTAGAGAGTGGCTTTGCATGAGTTGTTGCTACTTTTACAGCTTTTATAAGCGTGTTTTCATAGTCGATGGCACGGTTGAGCGGGATTGAACGACGAAGTGCCATACCACCAAGAGGAAGAGGAAGTTCGCCGCCACTAAGCTCAACCCAAATATCCCAAAGCTCTTTCTCAACTTCTAGTTTATCATCGTATGTGAGTATACTCTCATGAATTAAAACACCAGCATCAACTTCACCGTTTAAAACAGCATCTTCAATCTCTAAAAAGTTTTTGTAAACAACTCTAGCCTCAGGGTAGTAAATCCTGAAAAGCATAGCATTTGTAGTGTGTTCACCACTCAAAGCTACTTTGAAATTTCGTTTTAGTTTTTTAGTTTTTAGTTTTACTACTTTTGGACCATATCCCTCTCCAAAACTAACAGCAGTTTTTAAAAGTGCATATTCACTACGGATTTTTGGATAAAGAGCAAAACTAATTGCACTTACATCATAAGTGTTTTTAAACGCTTCGACATTTAGTGTTTCAATGTCTAGTGCAATGTTCTCAAACTCTACGCCTTTAAGAGATACCCAACCAAATTTGATGGCATAGTACATAAAGATATCATCAGCATCAGGAGAGTGAGCTACACTTACTGTGTGTTTCACTTTTTATTCTTTTTCTTAGAAGCTTTCGCTAATTGAGCTCTCTTTTTAGCTTTTGCTTTTTTAGCATCTACATTCATTGCTTTTCTTGCATTTATGACTTGCTCTTTTTTCTCTGTGTTACTTGGTCCAAAACTAGCTTTTATTGCTGCTGTTCGTTGCGTACCAAATGCTGCGATTTTATCGCCATTTTTTGTATCTACACTTGAAGTGTTTGCCTTAGCCATTTATCTACCTTAATTTTAATGCTCTTATTATATTTAAATTTTGATAAATAAGCTATTAATGCTTGGTTGTGTGTTATCCTAAAAAT
>CAZHBU010000068.1:0-9468 GCA_964530865.1 uncultured Sulfurospirillum sp. | reverse complement strand
TCGGCACACGCTTGTTGATATAGCGATTCTAAATCAGCTAATCGTATAGCTTCTATCTCATCTTCATAAATGATGACAATTTCTAGAGTATCTTTTCTCAAACCACAAGGTTTAAAAGATAGATTACTATGATCAGCATCTATATTTCTACTTTTTCTTTTTCTTCCACAGCAATTCATGAGGTACCTTTTGCACATATGTGCAGAATTATAACGAACATATGTGCAAAAGTCAATAGTAAAACTTATATTTATTATAAGTTATCTAGATATTTTTTCTAATACCACTTTTAATGAGTATTGGATACTATTTATAAAAAAGGATTTGTATATGAGATTAGGGGATTTGATAATAAACGTTATAAAACAGCTGAATGTAGGACATGTTTTTGGAGTGCCTGGAGATTATAACTTAAGATTTTTAGATTTTATTGAAGAGAGTAAAGAGTTAGAGTGGATTGGAAACTGTAACGAGCTAAATGCTTCGTATGCAGCAGATGGTTATGCAAGAGAAAATGGAATAGGGGTGTTAGTCACGACTCATGGAGTGGGAGAGCTTAGTGCGGCCAATGGCATTGCTGGTAGTTTTGCTCACAATGTTTCAGTACTTCACATAGTGGGCTATCCAAGTAGCTTGGTTATAGAGAATGACGTGCCAGTTCATCATACACTAGGAAACTACAAAAAGAACAATTTTTTAGAGTCATTTAATCCTATTTCAGGAGCAACGGCGATACTAACAGAACTAAACTACATAGAAGAGATAAATAGAGTCATATCCAATATGTTAACAACTAAAAAACCAGCATACTTAGGGATTCCTACAAATCTGTTAGATATGGAAGTAGATGAGAGTGTAGAAGATATTGTGTTTCGTTTTAAGAGTAGTGACAGTTATATGGTAAAAGAGGTTGGAGATATAATTGTAGATAAATTTACAAAATCAGATAAGCCTATGTTTTTATTAGGTGTCAATATAGCGAGATTTGGATGGAGAGAAGAGGTTACAAAGCTACTTAAAAAAACAAAATCAAAATTTACGACTACACTTATGGGTAAATCTATCATAAGAGATGTGGAGATAGCAAAACCAAACTACATAGGAATTTACGCAGCAGACTATAGCACTGATGGCATAGTTGAACTTATGCAAAATTCTGATTGTATCATCTCTATTGGTACAGTTGAGACAGATTTAAACTCTGGAGGTTTTAGTGAAGATGGCATTGATTATACAAATGTTATAACCATAAGACCACAGAGTGTTAAAATAGGAAAAAAAGTCTATACTGGGCTTAGTGTTGAGATGCTTCTTGAGTATCTTATAAAGCACTTTGAAGAGAAAAAAAGTATATATGGAAATAAAGAGTTATATAAAGTTAATGTAGTGAGTGCTAAAGACGAAAAGTTAAACCAAGATGAGTTTTGGCCTTATGTTGCAAAAAATATCATCAAAGAAGGAGATATAGTTGTAGCTGAAGCTGGTTCATCTTTGTTTGGCTTACTTCCTCAAGATTTGCCTGCGGGGATTGATTTTGTATCACAGATACTTTGGGCTTCTATTGGGTACACTTTGCCTGCAGCCGTCGGCTCAGCCATAGCAAGACCTGACAGAAGAGTTCTTCTGTTTATTGGAGATGGTTCTTTTCAGCTTACGGCTCAAGAGATTAGTCTGATTGCAAAATACGATTTAAATGTAACAATTTTGTTGATTAACAATGATGGCTATACAATAGAAAGAGCAATTCATGGTCCAACACAACCATATAATGATATCTACATGTGGAAGTATTTAGATTTTGCAAAGTCTTTAGGTATAGAAAAAACCATGAGTGTTAAAACGTTTAAAGAACTTGTTGAGAATGTAGATGAGATAAATAAAGATGGAGCAAAGATGATTGAGCTGTTTTTTGAAAAGTTAGATTATCCACCTCTTATGAAGCAGATTTCAGACAAGTTAGCAGCAGCTAATGTGTAGTAGTTTGTTACATGTAGAGGAGTTAACCCTCTACATGTAAAGAGATTGTTAGTCGCGTCTTCTTCTTGAGTTTCTTTCGCCTCTGCTGTCGCTACTTCTGCCACGACTTCCGCCACGACTTCCGCCGCCACCGTCTCTACTTCCACCACCGTCACGACTACCGCTGCCATCACGGCTTCCACGATTTCCACCACCGTCTCTGCTACGGCTTCCACCGCCACCACTTCCGCCACGACCGCCACGGTAACCACCGCCACCACTGCCGCCTCTTGAATTTCTTCCGTATCTTCTATTGCCTTTGCTTCTCTCTTTTTCTGCAAGTCTTTTGATAATTCCACTTAAAGAGTTTTTATCAAATCCGATTTTATCAGGTCCTTGTGGAGAATTTTTGTCCATCATAACGCTGATCAGTTTTAGAGCTATTTCAGCTAGTGTCATATCGTTTTCAAGTAAGTTTAAAAGCTCTTGTGCATTGTCATTTAGTTTGGCATTTGTTATGTCATGCGCCATTTTTTCCAGTCTGCTTTTGCTTACATCTAAAAGAGTTGGAACTAATTTTTGGTTCAAGTTTGAGCCAACTTTTTTACCAATTCTTTGCATAGAGTGGTACTCGTTTGGAGTTACTAGAGTAATCGCAGTCCCTTTTTTACCAGCACGTCCAGTTCTACCAATACGGTGAACATAACTTTCTGGATCAAAAGGCATATGGAAGTTAAAAACATGAGAGATGTCTGTAACGTTAAGTCCACGAGCAGCTACGTCAGTTGCTACAAGAATTTCAAGTTGAGAACTTCTAAATGCTTTAATTGTTGTTTCTCTTTGGTTTTGTTCCATGTCTCCATGAAGTCCCTTAGCTGTATAGCCTACTGCCATTAGGTGAGTTGAAAGGCGATCAACTTCTCTTTTTGTTCTACAAAATATGATTGATTTTACTGGGTCAGTAGCGTCTAGTAGTCTTACTATTGCGCTATCTCTCTCATACTCATTGATTACATAGTATTGCTGATCTATATCTTCATTTGTTGTATGGTCTTTTGGAGTTACACTTACGTATTTTGGATCTTTTAAAATCTTCTTTGCAAGTCTTTTGATTGGCTCAGGCATAGTTGCTGAGAAAAGAAGTGTTTGTCTATCGTCTGGTAGGTATGAAAAAATCTGCTCAATATCTTCTAAAAACCCCATATCTAGCATTTCATCAGCTTCATCAAGAACAATGATCTTTGGAGCGAAATCTTTTAGTCTGTTGTTTTTAAGAAGGTCTATTAGGCGTCCTGGTGTTGCTACAACTACTGAAGCACCTTTGTCTATAAGTCCGATTTGGCGAGAGTATGAACTACCACCATAAACTGTTACTGTTCTTACTCCACTCTCACGACCAAGCGTGAAAAGCTCATCACTTACTTGAGTTGCAAGCTCTCTTGTTGGAGTTACTACTAAGATTTCAACTCTGTTTGAACGAGTGTCAATCATGCTCATTGCTGGTAAGCCAAATGCTGCTGTTTTTCCTGTTCCTGTTTGAGCTTGTGCTACTATGTCGTGACCTTCAAGCACTAAAGGTATTGCTTGTTCTTGAACTGGGCTTGGTTCTCTAAATCCAGCTTCTTTAATTGCCTTCATGATGTTTTCGCTTAGTCCGAATGATTCAAATGTTACTGCCATTTTATATTTCCTGTGTTTTGATTTTATTCAAAACTTCGAGTGTGAAGTGAGCGTAGAAACCTGTCCTACTACATAAAAATTTTGTGAGTTTTGTAAATAACTGCGCAACTAGTATGTAAAAACCTACTAGCTTGCTGAAAGTTGTTTGTCAGTCTTGAGTAAGTTTTGAACTTCTTAATGAAGTCTTAAATTTGATCGCATTATACTTAAAAATATATTAAAACTAGCTTTATTTACAAGAAGTCTAATGCCTGCACTATTTTCTAAAGGATAGATATTAGTAAATCTTTTTGTGCATGAAGCTCTTCTCTAATTTGAGTTATATCTTTACTGAGGCAGATTGAGTTTATGATAGTACCTTTAAACATATTAGCAAAAAGTTTTGCTATTAATTGGGTATCTATATCTTTAAATTCGCCAGAACGAACTCCTTCTTTTATGATTTTTTCTAAATCATTTAACTCTTTTAATCTTTCAATTTTAAAATTTTTTACAAGGCCATTATGAGAAAGGTTCAGTATAATTGCCATATTCATGGCCAGTATTTTTAGTAGTATATCTATGGAGTGTTTCTCTTCAAGTACAGAAAAATCAAAGTATACTACAATCTTTTCAGAGGCAGTTTTGCATGCTTTAAACTTTTCTTTACGGCTTTCATCCATTAACTCATTGACATAATTCCAAATCTCTAAAATAATCTCCACTTTTGTTTTAAAGTATAGATATACTGTTCCTTTTGCTACATTTGCTTCTATAGCAATGGACTCAACAGAAGTTTTTTCTAATCCTGATTTAGCTAACAATGGTATAGCAGCTAGGGCAATGGCACGTTTTTTTTCGTTTTTATCAACTTTTCTTAACATCTATTATAAAGTAGTTCCTATTTTTTTCTCTATTATACTCTATTTTCATTTCATGTAATCTTATTACATGTAGAGTAATAAAAAGCCCAAAACCTAAACCTCTTGAGCTTTTTGCTTTTTTAGAGTCTAAAAAGTATGGTTGAGCATAATTCTCAAGAGGAAATTCTAGCTTTTTACCACTGTTTGAAATTATAATTTGGTTGTTATTTGACTCTATAACAACTTGCATGTTATCGGAGTAGTTTATGCCATTGTCTAGTAAGTTTTTAAGGACTGTTCCAAAGAGTTCAAAGTCTACATGTAGACTTATTGGTTGGAGTTTACATGTAACACTTTTTTTATCGTGATTTAGTATATCAAGGGAGAAATCAACTATGTCTTGCAGTGAGTACTCTTTTGTATTTATGTCTATTTCATTTGCACTTAGTTTTTCTATTCTTGCAAACTCTTCTAAAAGAATTTCTTGTCTTCTAAATACATTTTTTAGTATCTTTTGATAGTTTGATTCTTCTATCATTTCACAGGAGAGTTTTCCCTTGGTAATTGGGGTTTTGAGTTCATGCATGATGTTTCTTAAAAAAAGTTGCCTTGAATCTCTTAATTTTTTTATCTTTTTTACACTTCTATCAAATTCATTTGAAAGGATAGCAATTTCATCTTTTTTTTCACTATGACAATCGATATCATAATTGCCATTAGCAAACTCTTTTACTTTTCGTCTTAGACTATAAAGGGGTAAGATACTTTTTATAGTAGCAATATAGAGGAAAAGTATTAATACAATAGTAGTTACTGGTAAGAGTATTTGAGGTAGTACTTTTTTCTTATGAGGTGCTTTGAAAACTAAATTTTGTTTTAATATAACGTAGATGTTGGTGTTGTGTGCAATAGAGTAGACCCTGAAGTGTCTACCTTTTCTAAATCTTTTTGGCAGAGAACTTGTATTTTTCAATATTTCTTGTTTTAATTTTTCATTTTTTACTAAAATATAACCTGCTTTTTGTAAGTTTTTAAGATTTATACTGTTTGTTTTTTTGTCATATGAAGAGTTTAATATAGCTTGTGTATACATCTTAGTACTATTCAGCTCAAATTCTCTCACTTGAGTGTGTATAATATACATAACAGCACCAACACCTATAAAAGCGAGAGCAAAGATAAGAGTTATTTTTGTTATAAGCGAGTTGTACCATTTCATAGTTGCAAGCGGTAGCCTATACCACGGATTGATATGATGTGTTTTTGCTCCTTTGAACTCTCGCCGAGTTTAGTTCTTATTCGGCTTATAAGAACATCAAGGCTTCTGCTATCACTTTCGCTATTGAGTGAAGGTGCATTTCCTATGAGCTCACTCCTAGGAATTACGCAGTTGTCTTTTTTTATCATATATGAGAGAACCTCAAATTCAGCTCTTGTAAGAGTGAGTTCATTTTTGTGAAACAGTATAAAGCTACCGTTGCTACTCACTTGTAAGTCGCTATTTTTTTCATGTTCTATTGGGTTAGAAGCTCTTTTAAAACGCCTTAAAACACTCATAATTCTTGCATATAACTCTTTAGGTTCATATGGTTTTGGTAGGTAGTCATCAGCTCCAAGCTCAAGCCCTATGATTTTATCATCAACATCACTTCTAGCACTTGATATGATGATTGGGATGTCATTTTTCTTAGATCGTATCTCTTTGCATATCTCAAGTCCATCCATACCTGGGAGAGAGAGATCAAGTATAAGCAAATCATACTGCTTTAGACTTAACGCACTTATACCTAGATATGGGTCATCATAGTTCTCTACGTGTACGTTATATTTTGCGAGAAAATCTGTTAGAATTTGTGCTAATTCTGTATCATCTTCTATCATTATTATATTTGGATTCATGTTGTAATCTTAACTTTTTTATGTCAATGATTTGTTAATTGGCATATATTTTGTAACAGTTTTTGCCACTTTTCTTAGCCTCACCCATTGCTTTATCAGCAAATTCAAGTAACTTTTTTTTATTTTTTGTTTGATCCGGATAAGTACTAATGCCCAAGCTTGTACTTATGTAACACTCTTGACCATTTTTAAATCTTATAGGTGTTTTAATATCTGTTATGATTTTATCTGCTATGTAAGATACATCTGAGAGCTGAGTTACTTTTTCAAGTATGACCACAAATTTATTACTTTCGATTCTAGCAACTGTATCACTATCTCTAACTATGTGAATTAATCTTTTTGCAATTACACCTAGTACAGCGTCACCTGCGTTATATCCTTTAGTATCATTTATTTCTTTAAAGTTATCTAAGTTAATGAAGATAATACTTAACATGGTGTTGTCTCTACGAGCTCTTTGTATTGCTTGGTCTAGTCTGTCGTGAAATAGAGTTTTATTCGGTAAGTTTGTAAGAGGATCGTAATTCGCTATCTTTTCTAGTTGTGATTCTGTAAATTTTTGTCGTTCTATACTTTGAAAAATACCAACAAAATTTGTTACTTCATTTTTTTCATTTTTAATTGTATTTATGTTCATTAGTTCAGGATATATTGTTCCATTTTTATGTTTATTGAACATATCACCTGACCATGAACCTTTTGTGAGGAGTTCTTTCCACATTTTTATGTAAAATTCATTATCGTGTTTTCCCGATTGTCTTATACTTGGATTTCTACCTAGTATCTCTTTATCACTATAGCCAGTTACTTTTTTAAAAGCATTGTTTACGGCTATTATAATTCCTTTTTCATCTGTTAGCATTATAGCTTCATTTGTACTGTTAAAGATTTTTAAATATAGTTCTATCTTTTTTTGAAAGATCTTTTCTTGTGTAATATCTAGCCCAAATCCACATAAGACTTTCTCCTTTTCACTGTCAATTGGAAATTTATATGTTTCAAAAAGTTTATTTACTCCCTCTTCATTTGTAATATACTCTTCGTGCTTATGTTTACCTTCATAAAAGGCTTCTCTGTCGCTTTGCATGATATTTTTACTTATTTTTTTATCAAATATATCTTCTGCTTTTTTATCTTTCCATGGCTTAAAACCAAGTAATTTTTGATAGTAATTATTTACATATATATATTTTCCTTGTTTATCTTTTATAAAACTTAGTGCAGGGAGATTGTCCATAAAGGTCATGAACAGATCTCTTTGTTTTATAACGCGCATTAATTCTGTTTTCTCATGGCTTATGTCTCTTATGGTCCCATATACTTTAGTTATTTGATTATTTGTACCATAGATGCCTTGCCCTCTGAAATTTACCCATAAGTCATTGGACGAAGTTTTCAACCGATGTTCTATATTTATAAATTTACTCTCACCTTTTATATGAGATGAAAGTGCTTCATTTGTTCTTGCTATATCATAAGATTCTACTAGATTTAGCCAATCTGTGATGTTATCAGGTGCTTTTTCATCTTCCTTATACCCTAAAATCTCTTTTGCTCTTTTTGATAGTAAAAGTCTATTTGTTTTTACGTCCCATTCCCAAGATCCATCACGTGAACCCTTTAGACTTAATTCTAAATTATCTTTTTTCTTTAGAAGAATGTGTTTATCATTTTTCATTTCACTTGCATCAAATAAAACTCCAATAGCTCCATCAAGGTAGTTTGTATAGTTGACTATGGTATATTTTTTTATATCGTTATCGTAAGTAAGTTCTATCTCTTTAGTGCAGGTTGATCTAAACTCTTTGAGACTTTCTATCGCTTGGAGTTTAAAATCTTTGAAACTAGTATCAAAAGCTTTGTTACCTCCTATAAACTTATTATCTTTGTTTTTATAAAAGATGGGAATACTGATAGCATCTAAAAGAGCAGATTGCTTCTTACATGTAGAGGAGAGTTTTCTGATTTGACTTATTTGTCTTAGAACCAAAACAAAAAGGACAATAGATACAATAAGTAAAACAATATTTCCAATATCAAACATAAATGCTCCTTAAAGAAGTCTATTATATCATTTTAATTATAAAATCAGTTTAGTTTAATAACTTTTTTTCATTTACGTAAAATGGGACACCTTTAAGTCCAGCAGCAAAATATTTTTTCCTAGTTTTTTCTACTCTTGCTACTTCTTTGTCAGTTACTTTTGCATCAACATCTCCGTTAAAATACTTTTTTACAATTTTAATTTTTTCATCAAGAGTTTTTGCTTCTCTAGCTTGCTTGTATATAAGTATAGATTTTTCTAGTGAGCTTCTATCATGGACAGGAGTAAAAATATATCTAAGGTTATAAGTTTTTAGTTTCTCTTCTATCTGTGCTACTTCTTTACCACAAAATGGACATTCAGGATCGGTAAACTTTACTAAGGTCTCTTTTTTAGGGTCATTGCCTAAAACGAGTATATTTTCTTTGCTCTCTTCTTTATATAGATTTGATAGCTCTTTGATAAGTTTTTGTTTATCTAGCTTTTCTTTTATGCTACCACCATTAATACTAATAACATCAGGGAATATGAGATCACCTTGAGTGAAAACTGATACTTTTTGAACACGAGTTCCATTGCTTATGTCTAACGAAACATAGTCCATGTCCTTTATGTCATCTATTGCTATTCTGGAAGTAACAGTAACTTTTACAGTAGGAACTGGAATTTGAGCTTTGAAGTACTCTTGTATCTGTGCATCGGTTGCTGCAAATAATGATGTGCTAAGCAATGAAATTGCTAAAATAAGTTTTCTTGTCATCGGTTTACCTTTAGAATTTATTAAAATTATTATACAATACACTTAATAAACATTTTTTAAACAGGATTGATATGGCAGACAAAAAAGAGCTTATAAAAGAGATAGCAAAACTGATGGAATCTGATCCAAATGCAACACCAATAGAGCCAACGGTTTTGGAGTTTTTGAGTGAAGAGGATTTGGTTTCTGTTTTAAAAAATCTATATAAATCAAAAGAGACTAGAAGTGAACAAAATGAAGAGTGGTTTCAGGAGTTATGTAGGCAATAAAGATTATCTCTTTTT
>CAZHBU010000067.1:0-9931 GCA_964530865.1 uncultured Sulfurospirillum sp. | reverse complement strand
AACAAATAGTAACAAATAGTAACAAATAGCATATCAGATTGAGAAGAAATCTGTAACACTCCAATTTATTTTGTTACTTTCATGTAGTCAAGTACATATTATCACACCAACGAATAATCTGAATTTTGTGATTTTTGATGTTCTTTGCAACCTAAATGTGAGGTTAACTCGCTAAGTAGAATTTTTTTTGCACTCTCAATCTATACCTCTTTCACTACTCTATCCAACCACCGCCTACAACTTGGTCATCTCTATAAAAAACAGCCATCTGCCCAGCAGCTAAACCTTGTACGGTTCCATAGAGTTTTACTGTAGCATTTACACCATCTACATGTACACTACATTCACTCTTTGGACTTCTATAGCGTATCTTTACTGAGCACTCAAAATCTTTATCGTCTATAAACATATTGATATCTTTTACTTTAAACTCGCTAACATTTAAATCATCTTTTAGTCCCACAACTATCTCGTTTTTAGAAGCATTTATAGATACTACATAGTGAGCATCATGCGCTCCAAAAACTGTAAAACCTTTTCTTTTACCTATGGTATAGTGCATATAACCTTTATGTTCTCCGACTACTTCACCTTTTAAGTTTAGTACTTTTCCTGGTCTATCTATATCCATGTGTTTTTCTAAGATTTCTGTATATGTATTTGGAACGAAACAGATTTCACTACTCTCTTTTTGAGTTGAAAATTCTTGAAGAACCTCTATAGTTTGTGCAAATTTTTTCACATCTACTTTGAGCATTCCACCAAGAGGAAATAGTATGGTTTCTAAACTCTTTTTTTTTACATTTGCTAAAAAATAACTCTGATCTTTTGTATCATCTACAGCTTCTGTTAAGAGTCCATCACGTAGCTGTATATAGTGTCCTGTTGCGAGTCTATCCATACCAAGTTCTTTTGTAAAGTCCATCAAAGCGCCAAGCTTTATGTTTCTGTTACAAAGGACACATGGGTTTGGTGTAAGTCCATCCTTGTAAGTATTTACAAATGGATTATATACAAAATCATTGAATTTATCTTGTAAATCAAGTACATGGTATTTGATTCCTAAAAAATCTGCTACTTTTTTAACTTTTCTTATATTTTCTTCATGGGCTAAATCATCGTTGTGGAGTCTCATGTAGACTCCCTCAATTTTATGCCCCTCTTCTTTTAATTTATACGCTGTTACAGTAGAGTCAACTCCACCGCTCATAGCTACTAATATTTTCATAATTTCTCTTTTTTTATTTTGAGTGGCAACTATAGCATTTTAAATTATAATTTTCTTGATACTATCTCAATTTTTCTAAACGTTCTCTTTTTGAACCAATTTCACTTATTTGAACTCCAAAGTTACCATCTATGATCACTACCTCACCTTGAGCGATTATCTTATCTCCAACGAGGATTTCAAGAGGGTCATTTGCAAGTTGGTCTAGCTCTATGACTGAGCCTATATCCATACTAAGAACATCTTTTAAAAGCATTCTTTTTGAACCAATTCTCACTCGTATAGGAAGCTTTACATCTTTTATGAGTTCTATGTTTTTCATCTCTTCACTAGATAAACTAGGATGAGAAGCTACTGGTTCACTACTTTGCTCGGCTTCCTCAACTACTGCTTCCTCTGTCGTCTCTCCACTTAGTGCGGATTCTAAAATTGAGTCAATTCCAAAAGCTATATTATCGGTTGTACTTTGTATGCCCATGTTATATACAAAAAGTTTTGAGAAACTATCAAAATTTACATCATCTGTTGCTTCAATGTATCTGATATCATCTACATTAAAACTCAAATTTGGCATAGATTTTTGACCGCTTAGGGCAGTTGAAAGTGAACCCAATATATTTGAAAGTATCTCTTTAGTGGCATCCAAGTCATCATCATCCATCTCTTCTTTTTCTATACCTTCACCGCCAAGCATCATATCGCCAAGTGCTGTTGCTAATATAGCAGAGACAGTAATTTTCATCTTTGCATCAACATCTCCACTTAAAGTAACATCGAGTACAGCTAGTGGTGGTGAAAGAGTAGTTTTCCCATCAGGAGTTGTTTCACTATGCAGTTCAACTGTAGGAGCAATCCCTGTCAATCCCTCTACTGTAGAGACTATCTCACCCTCTAATATCTTTATAAATTCTGATGTCATTTTAACTTCTCTCTTTTCATATTACTCTCGCTATATCTTCATCTGGTGTAGAGTATATTTTTTCCATTCTTTTCATCTCTAACTGTTCTAGTACAGATTTTACTTCATCTTTATCTGTTTTTATCAATTCTTTAAGTTTTATTGATTTTCTAAATCTATGGAGTCCAATTTCTGCTAAAAATAGATCTTTTCTATCTATAGAAACTATAGCATGATCATCGGCAGCACGGTCCAATCTAATCACATCGCCTTCTTCAAGATCAAGAAGTTCACCAACACTCAAGTCTGCTTCTCCAATAATAGCTTCATTGAAGACTTCAGCACGACCAACAAGTGCATTTAACTCTTTGTTTCTACTCTTTTTTGCACTAGTATCACCAAGCATAATATCTCTATTTGCTAAGCGTGAAAGGATAGGCTCAAGATAGATAACAGGGTAGCAGAGGTTTATCATACCACTTGAATTACCAATGATGATTTCCATAACAACCATAATTACAATCTCATTTTGACTTACAACTTGTACAACATTTGGGCTAGACTCTTTAGTTTCAACAACAGGATACATATCTGTAATAGGTCCCCATGCCTCTTTAAGTCGTTGCATGATAACTCTTAAAATAGCGTCAAGAAGATTTAATTCTATATCTGTAAGCTCTCTAGTTGACTCAAAAGATTCACCTAATCCACCAAGAAGTCTATCTATCATAGGAAAAGCGATAGATGGGTTTATCTCTATAACACAACTTCCATCAAGTGGTTTTACAGAAAAAACATTAAAACTTGTAGGACTTGGAAGGCTCATTAAAAACTCACCATAGGTCATCTGATCAACAGAGTGAAGTTGAATTTCTACAATACTTCTCATAATAGAAGATATTTGAGCTGCAAGATTTCTTGCCATCTTATCATGTATGCCTTTTACAGCACGGAGTTGTTCTTTTGAAACTCTATTTGGTCGTTTAAAGTCGTAGAGAATTATCTGGCGTTCATCACCCTCTTCTCCACCTTCGACAGACTCCGTATCTCCATCTTCTTCAACAACTTCTAAAAGGGCGTCAATCTCTTCTTGACTTAGTATGTCAGCCATCGTTCAGTCCTAGTTCCTCTCGTATCTGTTTTAACAGTTTTTTATGAATCTGAGAAATTCTAGATTCACTAATACCAAGTATACCACTAATCTCTTTAAGATTTAGTTCTTCAAAGTAATAGAGCTGGATTATGAGCTGTTCTCTCTCTTTAAATCTATTTAAAATTGTCTTTATCAACTCAACAAGTTCATCTTTTTCAACTATCTCAGAGGTATCTTCTTCACTTAGTATTGTTATTTGTTCATTTATAGGCATCAAAGCAATTACTTTTGAACCATTTCTTGCATCATCTATCTTTTCTACACTCTCTTCAAGTAATTCTGAGAGATATTCACTAGTGGGTTCTTCTTCATAAGTTGAAAGATACTTATCTATCTCTCTATTTACTACTTTTATCAATCTTCTATTTGAACGACTCATAACATCTAAACTTCTAAGATAATCAAGCATAGAACCATGAACTCGCTGTCTTCCATAGCCCCAAAATGAGTCATTTTGCTCTTTATCGTAGCGACGAGATAGTTTTATCATCTCTTCTGTGCCAATAGAGATTAAATCGTTAACATCAATAGATGATGGTAATCTTTCTCTCATTCTATATGCCAAGGCACGAACTGCTGGTAAATACTGGATCACTAAAGTATCTTGTTCTTTTTTTATATGGGCACTATAAGGATTAGGCTGCTTTTTTATATGCATTTGCTTCTAACTCTTTTTCATGTTTTGATTCTTGCTCATATTTTATGTTCATTCTCTCTACTTCAAGCAATAAAGCATCCATTCTTTTCTCTCTAGTATCAAGTTCTGCTATAAAATACTCACTTACTTCCTCATACTCTTTTTTGTTAAAAAGACTTATTCCAAAACGTTTAATATCTACAAAATTCATAATTACTATATGTATAAAAAGATAGAAAAAAAGCGTAATTTCTGCAGTATAAAATATAATATCTTCAGGTATTGAGAAATTTATAATACTAAATATCAAACCTATAAAAAACCCACAAACAGTAAAAAAGTATATAAAATTATTTGGGCTGACCACTGAAAATCCTTTAAAATTTGTCTATAAGGCTCTTTATAAAACTACCAAAACCTCTATTTTCCTCATCTTTAAGCACTTTACGTTCCAATCTATAGACTAAATTATTGATTATTCTTTTTAGTTCATGCGATGAAGGTCCATTTGGAGCATCATCTGTAAAGAGTGTTCTTTGCTTTATACTCTTTGCTATAACTCTATCTTCCGGAAGACGTCCAAGTAAGTTTAGAGTTAAACCCTCTATATTTGCAATAGCTACTTTACTTATCTTTTCATAGATAAGCTCTGCCTCTTTTGCACTTCTTGTCATATTGAGAACTAAGTGTATCATAGGCTTTACTTTACTTGTTATTTTTATAGTTGCATATGCATCAGTAATAGCAGCTGGGTCTGGAACTGTTACAACTATAACTTCATCAGCAGCCTCTAAAAACAGCTGTGTATGCCCTCCTATGCCAGCACCTGTATCTATAATCATAAAATCTAGATTATCTAGGATTTGGGTTTCATCAAAAAACCTCTCATACAAAAACTGGTCATTATATTTTAGTATCTCATCTCCACTCTCACCGGGAATAAGAATTAGGTTTTTCTTTACATGGACAATTATCTCTTCTAAGGTTGCTTCACCTTTTAGTACATGTAAGATGTTTTTATCGATACGAACATTTAGTATAACATCAAGATTTGCTAACCCTATGTCGGCGTCAAAAAGCCCTACTTTATAGCCATTTTTAGATAAGACATTTGCTAGATTTGCACTTAAAGTACTTTTTCCAACTCCACCTTTTCCACTTGTGATTGCTATATATTTTGTCTTATTTGTTTTTCTTGCAGATAGATTTCCATCTTTTACAAGTTCTTGTAATCTATTTGCTTGAGTTTGCATCTTGCTTCCTTTTAAAACCATTTAACATACACTCTACTAAAAAGTCACTATTGGCTACTACTATATCATCTGGGACTTCTTGACCAATAGAAAAATAACTTACTGGTCTGTCTATATCATGTATCAAAGAAAAAACTGTTCCAAATGCTTTAGTTTCATCAAACTTTGTGAAAACCAATGTATCTATATTTAAAAAAGAGAAACTTTTATATATCTCTTTAAGATCTTCTAATTTGCTTCCTGCTGAAAGAACCAAATTTACATCTATCTCATACTCACTATTTTTTACAAATTGATTTAGTTTTGCCAACTTATCTTTGTCATACTGCGAACTTCCAACAGTATCTATCAAAATGACGTTACAGTGAGAGAGTGAACGCAGTGCATTGTTGAAATCACTTGGATCTACAACATCTTCTATTGGAAGTCGCATCATCTTTGCATACTGAAAAAGTTGTTCTACAGCTCCAATTCTATAGGTATCTAATGTGATGATTCCTACTTTATCTCGTTTCTCTTTTATGTACGAAAAACGTGCTGCAAGTTTGGCTATGGTCGTAGTCTTTCCAACTCCTGTTGGACCAACAAACATGATAAGTTTTTTTGCACCTCTTGGAACTTCCCTCTCATGACGCACTGGAACCATCTTTCGTAAAAGCACCTGAAAATAACGCTTTACAGATTCACTTGAGTGTCTCATCTTTGAAGGCATATGTTCCAAAGTAAGTTTCATGATATTGTCAAGATGGTCACTTCCCATGCCACTGATTTTGGCTAGTTTATATATCTCTGCAAACTCTGGAGGAATTGCAAGATTGTTTCTTGCAGGAGATTTTTCTTCCCAAAACATCTCTTGGATAAGCTTTATTTTATCTGCTAGTTTAGTTATCTCTTTTTTAATGTCACCAACATCTTCACTTGGTCTTTTCTTCTCTTCGATTGATATTTTTGTTATAGGTCGAGAAGGTAGACTACTTTCTGTCACTTTTGCTATCTGCGATATCTGTTTTGCAGCTTCTGAGATATTGATCAGTACATCTTCGCTACTTTGATAAATCTCTTTTTTTGGAGTTGGTACTTTGATTTTTGAGTCTTCAACTGCAACCACTACCTCATAGAGTGCAGGAGTATTTAGAGTCTTTTTTTTCACCTGTTTTGTGCTAACAACCAAGGCATCTTCACCACACTCTATTTGAGCCTGTTTCAAAGCAGCAGCTGGTGTTTCGGCACTAAAAGTCAAAAATTTCACCTATATTTTCCTTTTCAATTTCAAAAGTGGTAGAACCACAGACTCTCTTTGGCTCCAACTTGGATGTGGAACACTCAAAAACTTACTCTTGATTTTAATCTCTTCATAAAATATCAAATCCAAATCAAGCGTTCTTGGGGCATTTTTAAAACTTCTTTTTCGTCCAAATATCTTCTCTACATGTAAAAGAAATTTCAAAAATGCCTTTGGGCTTAAAGATGTTCGCATTACCATAACAGCATTATAAAAATCTTTCTGCTCCAAGTAGCCAAAAGGTGGGTTTTGAAGAATGGGAGAAGTTTCACTTATGCTTACAAGCGAACTTCTACACATGTACATGTAAAGGTTTCTAAACCTCTTACGAACATCTCCTTCATTACCACCTATGCCTACAACAGCTCTATACTTAAAGCTTCTATTCTCTTTTTTTATGATTGGAAAAAACCTATCATAAAAAAAAGTCATTATCTTCCTAATACTTCTGCTTCACCACTTGTGATTATCATTGTATCTTCGATGCGAACTCCAAACTCTTCTGGCAAATAAATACCTGGCTCAATTGTTAAAACCATGCCCTCTTCAAGAACTGTTTCACTCGTATTTGAGATAATTGGGAGTTCATGAATGTCTAAACCAACACCATGACCAGTTGAGTGAATAAACCACTCTCCATACCCAGCTTTCTCAATCACTTCTCTACAAGCCTTATCAACTTCACAAGCTTTCACGCCAGCTCTTGCTTTTTTGATTCCTGCTTCTTGAGATTTTAAAACAATGTCATAAATCTCTTGACGCTTTGGGTCACTGAACTTTTGAGTTTTACTAAAGTTTAGATTCTGGTCAAACTCTGCTGTTCTTGTTCTGTCAGAGCAGTACCCTTTATAAGTAACACCTGCATCAAAAAGAATCAAATCACCTTTATCTAAAGTATCTAACAAAGGAAGTGCATGACACTTAGCTGCATTTTTATTTACTCCAAGAATTGGAGAAAAACTAAGACCAAATTCGCCATAGTTTTTCAGTATATTTTCTGCTTCATAATGCAATCTCTGCTCTGCAACATGCAGACCTGATTCATTTAAATACTTAGCAAAACTATCAAATGCCTTTGCACCAATATCAGAAGCTTTTCTTAAAATATCAAGTTCATCAGCACTCTTAATAATACGCTTTTGTTGAGAAAAGTTAGCAACTCTTTTAAACTCTACATCATCAATATCTTTTGTAAACTCTTCATACGCATGAAGACTCCACTCTTTTGGATTGAAAATAAGCTCTTTAATTTTTGCATTTTTAATAAGCTCACGCACTTTTGGGAACATATCACGACGCTCTGTTATAACAACTTCTGCATCTCTTATATACTCATTTGCCTCAGTATCGTATCTTGAATCTGTTACAAAAAAAGCTTCACTTCCAAACTTTAAAAAAACTACATTGTCACATGAAAAGCCACACTCGTACTGAACTGCATTTTCATCTTTTAAGATGTAATTCATTATGCTTTTGCTTTTGCCTGAGCTGCTGCTTGAGCCTGTTTCTGTGCGTCTATCTCACCTAAGATTTGAGTCATAGAGATCATTGCTAGGTGGTAACCAAATGGTCCAAAACCACTGATTTGTCCTGTACAAACTGGTGCTGTTAAGCTTTTTGCTCTAAACTCTTCACGTCTATTGATGTTACTAATATGAACTTCAACTGTTGGCATAGCTGCTGCTGAAATTGCATCACGAATAGCTATAGAAGTATGAGTGTAAGCTGCTGGATTGATTATGATACCATCTGCATCACCTATGCACTCTTGAACTCTATCAACAATTTCACCCTCTAAGTTTGATTGGAAAAATTCGATTTCCATATTGTTTTGCTTTGCTATACTCTCCATTTGAGTATGAATCTCTTCAAGTTTCATTGGTCCATAGATGTTTTGCTCACGATGACCTAGAAGATTTAAGTTTGGTCCTTGGATTACTACTACTTTCATTAATTGCCTTTATATAAAATTTAGATATTATACATAAAAAATAGTAAAAGGCAGTTTATGTACAGAGTATTTTTAATTTTTATCTTTTTAACCAATATTTTTGCTTACGAGATAACAAACGGGAAAACTTTTCTTTTTGAAACAGATAAAAATAGTCAAATTTTAAAAAACAACAAAGAGTTACCTCTTCTAAAACATCCAACTAAAAAAGATACCTATTTCATACTTGTACCAATAGCATATAAAACAAAAGCCAAAGAGATTCAACTCTTACATGTAGAGAATAATAAGAAAGAAAAAATAGTTCTACATGTAAAGCAAGGTGCTTACAAAAAAGAGACTCTAAAAGTAAATCCTAAAAAAGTAAAACCTCCTAAAAGTGAAGAGAACAGAATCTATAAAGAGTACCTAGAATCTAAAAAAATCTACGCAACAGTTACTCCAAGTAGGTACTGGAAAAAACCTTTTCTAATGCCACTAAAAAGCAAAATCACAAGTGACTATGGAAATGCTAGAGTCTTCAACGGCTCACTAAAAAGCTTCCACTCAGGCACAGACTTTAGAGCCCCAACAGGAACAAAACTAAAAACTATAAATAATGGAGTTGTAGTAGTCGCAAGCAAAAGATACTACTCAGGAAATGCAGTCATTATAGACCACGGAGAGGGAATTTATAGCTCATACTCACACTTAAGCCGTATAGATGTAAAAGTAGGCCAAAAAGTAAAACAAGCAGAAGTGATAGGACTGAGTGGAGCTACAGGAAGAGTAACAGGACCACATCTTCATTTCTCTATCATCATAGAGTCAAAAAAAGTTGATCCTTTAGATTTTATAGAGAAAATAAACTCTCTTTTTAATTAAATTTTATTTATGTCTTTCATAGGATAATGCTTTTTGTTGTTTGTCCAGATTGTAAGTGTATTTACTTTGCATGTAGAAGCTATAATGTAATCTTCTAAAGATATTTTGTTATATGCTTTTTTAAATTCTTTTGCATATTTGCCTGCTTGGATGCCTGTGTATTTGCATATGTCTATACAAGTAAGTCGATTGAAAAAGCTCTCTATTATATCAAATTCTTTATCAAATGCCCCAGTATAAACCTCAGCTATAACAATAGGATTATAATAGAATGTTGCACCTCTAGAATGAAGAGATAAAAACTCTGAAACAAACTCTTTCTCTTTTTTCAGTAGGTTTATAACTACATCTGTATCTAGTAAAACCTTACTCATTTATAATTCTACTATTTTTTCTAATCTCACTAACATAACTAGTTGCATCGACATCTTTAAAACTCTCTAACGCTTCAAAATCATTAAAAAAATCACTCACACTATCTTTGTTGTCTTTTGTTATCTCGTTTCTTACTGCTGTACGAATAAACTCAGAAATTGAAATGTTTAATGAAGATGAGATATTTTTAACTTTAGCAAAAAGGTCATCTTCAATGTATAATTGTGTTCTGTGCATATTGATTCCTTTGTAATGTATAAATTATACATCAATTATGTGAAAAAGTCAAT
>CAZHBU010000066.1:6262-9984 GCA_964530865.1 uncultured Sulfurospirillum sp. | reverse complement strand
TAGTAAAAAGTTACAAATGAGACTATCGGCCTTAGATACCGCTTTTTGTATAGAGGACTTACAATTACCTGGTTTCAATCTTCATCAGCTCAAAGGTGACAGGAGTGAAGTCTACTCTATAAAAGTAAGTGGAAACTGGAGAATAACATTCCGTTTTGAAAATGGAGATGTATATATAGTAAATTACGAGGATTATCACTAATGAAAATGCACAAACCACCACACCCAGGAGAATTTATAAAAGAGGTATACCTTGACGAACTAGGCATAAGCGAAAGAGTAGTAGCTTCAAAGCTAAAAGTAGCACCATCAACTCTCAATCGCCTCATAAAAGGACAAAGTAGCCTTACACCAGAGATGGCTCTACGTCTGTCTATTACACTTGGTAGAACACCAAAAAGCTGGCTATCTATGCAAGACAACTATAGTCTATGGGTTGCTAGTAAAGAGTTAGACTTAGGAGAGGTAGAAAAGTTACAAATCTCTGCGTAACTGTTTATCTCTATTTCTACCTACAAGTATTCTTTTTCCCTCCTCCATCATTTTTACTTAACTTATAACTAAATATCATAATCAATACTTTTTATCTTTTATCATTTCTATACATCAAAAATTTTACATAGACTATTTTAACTGCTCTTCAACATCATCAAACTCAACTCTCTCTATTCGCTCAAATTCACTTGAGATTTTATTGGTTGAAGTTGTAATCTCTTTTACATCTTTGCTTACCGTATCTATATGTTTTGAGAGGTTATCCCATCTCTTTTTGTAAAGCTTGAAGTTTGAAGAGAGTTTTAAAAGCTCTTCTTGAATTTTCTTTGCTTGTTCTTGTGTTTTTATATCTCTTACTATGGCTGTTATGGTCGTTAAAAGAGCCATGATGGTAGTTGGAGATGCTATCCAAACACCTTTTTTTCTAGCATACTCAATCAACTCTTCATGGTAAGCATTTATTTCCGCAAATATTGCTTCAGCAGGTAAAAACAGTATCGCAATATCTGCTGTAGTTCCCTTTATAATGTACTTTGAAGCTATGTCATTAACGTGCTTTTTTATATTTTGTCTAAAATCACTCGTAAACTTCTCATCTTCTATCATACGATTATAGTTTTCCATAGGAAACTTAGAGTCAATCCCTATAAGCCCAAGAGGTTCAGGGGCTTTTACAACTGCATCAACTATAACACCACTACTAAAGCTATACTGCAAGTCATACATGTCTTTTTTCTCACCAAAGATAGACTTTAGTATAGAGTTAAGCTGAACTTCACCAAAAATACCACGTGACTTTTTGTCTGTAAGTACGTTTTGTAAAGAGTTTACATCACCACTTAGAGTCTCAATTTTCTTTTGAGCCTCCCCTATACGAGCAATTCCAACAATAATGTCTTTAAAGGTTTTATCTATATTTTCAAAACCTTTCTCAAGCCTCTTCTCTACTTTTTCATTTATGTTTTGTAGGTTTTTTTCTACTTTTTCAGAGAGTTTTTCCATATCTTTACTACTTTGAGCTTTTATCTCTTTGCTCATCTCATAAAGGCTTTTTTGTTGTTCATTTCTCATAAGTTGTTGAGAGTTGCTTATTTTTATAAAAAGTTCTGCATTTTTTTCAATCTGTGTTGTTGTACTCTTTGAGTTTTCCAAAAGCTTCTGCTCAATCTGGTTTATCTTCTCATATAAAAACTCTTTTTGCTCTACATGTAAAGACTTTATCTGCCAAATAATTACAACTGTACATGTAAGGACTAAACTAACTATAACAGCCAATAAAACAACGCTATCCATATTCATTTAGACTCAACAAGGCTTTTTATTTTTAATGCTTTTTCAAAATGGTCTAGTTTATGAGTTATTATCCACCACTTTGCAGCTTCCATAAGCAACTCAGGATCATCATTTTTATTTTTGAAAAATGCATAAAATGACAAACCAACATTTTGTCCTTTTTTTTCTATTTTTTCATCACAAACTTCTAAAATTTTTTGCTTTAGTTCTTCTTTCATATTGCCTACCATATTTTATTTGTTTAATTATAGACTTTATTTTACAAAGTTAGCTAAATTATGTCAATTTGAAATATTAATTTATTTTATAGCTTTTTTATATTTTCTTATTTTTTTGATTGCCCAGTCATAGTGACTTGAGGTAGCTGAAATTAAATATGAGCCAAGAGAAGTACTCCCTGTCCATTTATACCTTTTCTTTTCAAATAACTCTTCATTACTGTGTTTTTCAATTAGATTTTGGACTTGCTTAAAAGAATCATGTATTAGTTTGTACGTTGTATTATAATCAATACTTTGATATTTATTCCATATCTCTAAATTCAAATTTGGTATTGTTTTCCACGTATATCCAATTGAAGGCATATCTGGTTTTTTACCACTCATTCCAACGTTATACCAGTCTATCATCATCAAATGCCAATGATGAAGATGAGCTAAAATATCTCTTATGTTTTTGTCTCTATCTTCAAATGGAATTTTACCATTTTCTATCTCATCATTTTCAAAAGATTCAATTAAATCTAACATTTCATTAAAATTTTCACAACTTAATAATATAAGTTCCTCTTTATTTTTAGGTCTTGAAATAACATCTCCTTTACATGTAAAAACTCAACTGACTTTTTCTAGTTTTTTCCCTCGTATTATCGTATATAAAACAGGCAAGTAAAAAAGATTTAAAACCGTAGCAAAAGCTAGTCCAAATCCTAGTGAAATCGCCATTGGTTGGAGTATAACAGCTTGTCCTGTAGCGAAAAATATAAGAGTTGAAAGACCCAATATGGTTGTTATAGAGGTAAGCATGATAGGACGAAGCCTCATGGTTGCAAATCTTGTGATCTCATTTACAGATTTTGCTTTTTTTATGAAATCCATCATGATTATGCCATCATTTACTACGACCCCACTAAGCCCTACTATGCCTAAAAGGCCTGGCATAGTTAAGTTTATATCCATAAACAGATGTCCTGCTAAAACACCAAGTAAAGAGAGTGGAATTGTTGTTAAAAGAGTTACTGAAAGCAGTACAGAATCAAACATCCACACAAGTGCAATAAAAATAAGAAAAATCGCTATGATGGCAGCTTCACTCATCTCTTTTTGGATTTTTTTGTTCTCTTGCTCTTCACCTTTTACATTGACTATGATGCCCTGTTCTTTAAACTTTTTTAGAAGTGGATCAAGTTTTAAAAGTAACTCACTTGAAGTAATCTTTGCTTTTTTGAGTGAAGCAAAAACAGAACTAACTCTTTCTCCTGCATCTTTATATATATCTGAGTATCCATCTTTAAACTCAAAATCTACAACTTCACTAAGTAAAACTTGCTTTTTTTGACCTGGAACTGTTACATAAAATGAAGATATAGCCTCATAAGTATCTTTCATTTTCTCTTGTGAGCGTATTTTTATAAGCTCTCCATTGTAAAACATCTTTGCAACTTCTGCTTTGAAAAAGTATGGTCTCAGAAGTGAAGAGATAGTTTTTTCTGTAAAACCAAGCAGTTGTCCATAGTTATTTACTCGTAGCTTTAGCTCCCTCTTCCCTGGTTTTAGGTCACTATCTACATTATAAGTGCCATCAGTATTTTCTATTTGTTTCTCTAATTCACTTATGGCTTTTTGTATTAAAGTATCATCACCACTCAAAGCTATCTCAACATCACTAGCAACTATGCCAGCTCCAGGAACTATAGCCTTAAACTCTTCAAACTC
>CAZHBU010000066.1:4227-6162 GCA_964530865.1 uncultured Sulfurospirillum sp. | reverse complement strand
CTATAGCCCATCAAATTGGCACTTATAAGCCCCATCATAAAACTAACAGGGATTCCCAAAGAGACTACAAAAGCTATGCGTCCACTTATGAAAATCCAAACCGAAAGCCCAACTAAAACAAGTCCAAATATTATGTTTGAAGTTACTGTATTTAGGCGGTTTCGTATCCATACAGAAGAGTCTGAATAAGTTTCAAAAGTAAAATTTGTATACTTTGTTTCGTAATCTTTAAGTATCTCTCTTATATCTTTCACTAAGGCTATTGCGTTGCCTTGTTTTGATTTGTTTATACTTATAGAAATATTTGGTTTGCCATTGAAGTGTGATAACTCCTGCTCATCCGAAAATGTAAAATTAGAAGTCGCTACATCACCTAGGTAGACTCTTTTGCCACTTACATGTAAGACTGTATTGTTAAGTTTTTCAACATCTTTTTCTCCGCCATATGTGCTTATAAAAAGGTGATCTCCTGTTTGCTTGATAACTCCTACTGGAAAAACCTCACTCAAAGAAGAAATAGCCCTTGCAAATTCGCCACTGTCGAGCCCATAAGCTGTAAGCTTTTTCTCGTCTATTTTAAAAACAAGCTCTCTATCGACATCGCCACGAATGCTAATATCACTCAGGTCTTCTATCTTTGAGAGTTTTGACTTCAAATCATCTGCAACTTTCAACATAGTTGCTTTATCGTTCTCTTGACTTGCAATAGCAATAGAAATAAGAGGATAATTTGTCTCCATAATCTTAGCTATTGGTTCATCCATATCACTTGGTAAATCTTTTTGTTTTGAAGATATAACATCTTTCACATCATCTAAAAGCTCACCTCTATTTGCGCCGTTTTTTAAGTACACAACAATACTAAAAAATCCATTTCGTATGGCACTCTCTATTCTGTCTATATTGTTTAGGTTTGCTATATCATCTTCTATGGCTTTTACGGCTATCTTATCGAGCACGTCAGGGCTTGTCCCGGCGTAGCCTCCAGTAACAGATATGGCATCTAAATCAGATGGAGGGAAAATCTCTTTTGGAATTTTTTGGTAAGAAAAAACTGCTAAGACTATGAGAAAAAGTAAAAAGATATGATTTAAAACACTTTTATCAACTGCAAACTTTATAAAACTTCTTATCATTATTCCTCCAACTCTATAAATACTGAATCTAAAACTTGATTTTTAAAGCGTATAGACTCTAGTTTTTGCTTCAAATATGTATTTTCTTCTTTTAAAATTGAATCTTCAGAGTACAATTTGTGTATATCTCTACTTATGTAATAAATCTGATTTTTTATATAAATTTTTGGCAAGATTATGGAAAAAGCTACTGCCAATGAAAGATATATAAGCAGTAAAAACTTAAAATCTAAGTTTTTCTCTTCATCATACTGCTCTAAGAGTTCTTGCTTATCATTTTTCATTTTAGTTTAAACACTCTCATTTTAGAACTTCTACTTCTAGGGTTGATTTTCTCTTCCTCTTTTGTAGGGATTATTGGTTTTTTAGTTACTATCTTCCCAAGCGAGTGGTCATTGCCACACTCACAACGCATAACACCCACTGGACAGATACAGCTCTTTGTCCAGAGTTTATAAGTCTTTTTTACTATTCTATCTTCTAAGGAATGAAAAGAGATGATGGCTACTAAGCAGTCTTTTAGTTTTGAAGTATAAATTGACTCCAAAAGCTCATCAAGTTCGCCAAGTTCATTATTTACTTCTATGCGTATTGCTTGAAAAGGCAGAGTTGCTGGGTGGATTTTTGGTTTTCCTCCAAGCTTTTTTAAAACAGCTGCTAACTCACGAGAACTCTCAAACGGGCGATTCTCTATGATAGTCTTTGCTACTCTTTTAAAATCTCTCATCTCTCCATACTCACGGAGTATCTCTTCAAGCTCGTTTTGTGAGTATTCGTTGACAATATTTGAAGCACTTTG
>CAZHBU010000066.1:0-4127 GCA_964530865.1 uncultured Sulfurospirillum sp. | reverse complement strand
GATATAGAGATTTATAGATACATGATGGAAAAGAAAACCAATATCATGATTATCAAAGGCTATGGAATGTACGTTTACGATAGAGACATGCTCCAACTTGCAAAAACTATAGCCCTACTAGAGAACAGTTGTAAACTACTCTACTACTCACACGAGTTTGGGAGAGGAAGAAACTAACTCTTTTTTCTTTAGTTTTTTATCTAAAAATATCATTCCAAATGGAACTAATGAAGAAATAAATGCAAGAAGTGTAAACTTTTTACTCCACTTGCCCTCTCTAGCTACAAAATATAAGAAGTAAATAAACAAAAAGAATAGCAGACCATGAGTCATGCCCACAACCTTTACTGGGATTGGATTGTCTCCAAGATATTTTATTGGCATTGCAATAAAAAGAAGTGTCAAATAAGAGATACCCTCAACATAACTAGCAATTCTAAATTTTTTTAACAATTTAAGCTCCAAAGTATTTTTATGGTATTATATATACACTTTATAAATAAAAAAACAACAATTGAAGGAAAAGTGATTTTCAAGCTACCTAAAGGCATAGTCAACATAGATATGAGTAACATTGGCGACAACTTACTCTACTACAAGTACAGCATAAAACATCTTATTAAACTTGAAAAGCAAGGCATAGACAAAGAGTCTCCAGACTTTTTGAGTGCTTATCGTTCTTTTGCTGGTTCAGTTTATGAAAATTACTTATACGAAAAACTTCTTATCTATGCAAAACACAACCCACAACTAGGTAACTTTATACTAAAAGGTCCTCACGCTCCAAAGAAAAGCTCACTTTCAAATGCTCTACATGTAGATGGTCATGGACAGATAATTTACAAAACAAAAGCTATTGAAATTGGTGAGTTTGATGCTCTATTTTTTAACGAAAAAGAGATTATATTTGTTGAGATGACACTCATAAAATCAGTCAGAAATCTAAAACGTCGTTTGAGAAAGAAAAAAGCACTTTTAGAAACTCTGTTTCCAAATCAAGAAATTAAAGCACTCATAATTTTAAATAAAGGCGTCGTAGGAAGCACAAAAATGCCAGACTACTGCACAGTATGGCTCACTAAACCTTTTGATGTAGATGATATCTATAATCACCTCAAATCAAACAACAATTACAAAAGAAAACCTTTCATACAGCACACTGCAAAAAACCTAGTAGATGACTCAAAACTAAAAGTTTTTCCTTTCAAATACTACAACTCACTCTCATGGATGATGCAAAAACTAAGAGCAAAACAAAACAGCATACTAAACATGGAGTTTCTAAAAACTGAAAGTTGCACCAGATACATAGACCTCTTCACAAAAGTCTACCTAGGCTACATGGACAAAAAAGATTTTCAAACTATGTACCCAGACGTACCAGATGTAACCGAAAAAGTAGCGGTATCTATTGAAAAAGAGCATACAGACAAACTAATTCTTACTTACTTCATGCAGTACAGTAGAAAAAAGCTTGTAAATGTAGTCATAAAAGATAAAAAAGCAAAAGTAGTAAAAAAAGATGCTCATGGAATCTCTGTAACAGAGGTTTTCCATATACTGCGTGAGATTGAACCAAAATACAAAATCAGTATCAAAGATATAAATGTGGCTGATAAGTTGTTGCGGTCTTTGGATTAAAAACTACTTTTATATTCTTGTAAAATACTATAAATTGATTTTTATTTCTTTCTAAATAAAACTACAACATATCCTATAGCTATTGGTACTGCTAGCCATTTTAAAGTTGCAACAATTGAATGTATAAAAAATAAACTATTTGAAAATACTATTGTGTTATTTATAAAAAATAATTCCAATGTATTTTCAATCCAATCAAATAATCCAGCAAAAAAAGCTAGTTGTACTACCCAAGTATATCTAATATTGTTTTCTTGCTTTGCTTTAAAAATTAACACAGTTAACAATGAAGCAAAAAATATAGAATAAAGCAACGCGTATAAATAATCAGTAAATATATAGCTATTGAAATTAGAAATTCCATTTTCTCCCCAATTATTTATAATAGTTACTCCAACTTCTTTATAAAAAGAGAACTGAAGTAAAATGACTTCAAAACCATTTTTCCCATCAATCATTGGATTAACAATAAACATTACAATAATAAACATTATTGATGTCAATATTCCTGTACTTAGCACTATATTTATATTATTTAATTTTTTTAACATTTTCTACACCTTTTTTTGACATCATATCTTTTATATGATATTATATCAAGTACTTACCAAAAAGTACTGTACGCACTAAAAGGATACTATTGAAAGACAATATTTATGAAAAAAAGTACAATTGTTCATTTGAATTTACAATGGATGCAATAAGTGGTAAATGGAAAGGACTTGTATTGTGGCAATTAAGTAGCGGTACTTTAAGATATGGTGAATTAAAAAAACTCTTGGGAAATATCACTCAAAAAATGCTCACTCAAACACTTCGTGAACTTGAAAACTGCTCAGTTATCCACAGAAAAGTATATCCTATAGTTCCTCCAAAAGTTGAATACAGTTTGACAAAATATGGGAAAACACTTGTTCCTATTTTAAAACAACTTCACCAATGGGGTGAAGATACTTCCCAAGAACTTAGTATACGTTATAAGGAAAATATAATTAAACCAATAAGTGCAGCAAATAAAAAAGAAGTATAGAGGTTATTTTAGTATATGATGCCACATTTTCTCAAAGATAGTAAAGAATTTTTTGAAAACTATGATTTTTAGAGAAAATTTGACTGTGAATTAGTCGGTTATTGGACCAAATTCACAGTCTAAATATCTTCTTATCATTTTATTGGTACATAAATTTCTGTTTTAAGATTTTCTGGTTTTGTTCTTCGTGGATCTCTGTTTAAGTACTTTTCAAACATTGGTAAATCTCGTACTTCTATACCACTCTCAACAATCCAATCTCCTATTTTATCATAAGTTGATTTTAAATTTTCATAAGCACCTTTATGTAAAAACATTGCATATTTACTGCCATAAATAACTTTATTTGAAATTTCACCATCTGGTTTAACGGTTTCATCATCCCAACTAATACAAGCATCAAATCTTAATTTTTCTTCATCTATAATATTAGGATTATCATGTCCAATTCCAAACATCATTGTATTTTTCCCCATAAGATTTTTTTTGTATTTAATTTTATTTTTATAAGCAAAACTCATCAAAACTTTCCATGCTTCTCCAGCTGATTTACCATAAGCACCCTCTTTTCTCACATATAAAACCTTTATGGGTTTTAACTCAACTATTTTAGGTTCTAACATCTTTAATCCTTTTTTCTTTTTTGCATTTAAAGAAAACTCTTTTGGAGTTATTCCAAAATGATTTTTAAAAGCTTTTGAAAAGGAAGCATTGGTCTCGTATCCACTATTAATGGCAATTTGAGTAATTTTTTGATTTGTCTTAAACTTTAAAGTGGTACTTGAAAGTCTAACTCTTCTAATATAATCACTTAAATTTTCATCAATAATAGATTTAAAAACTCTATGAAAATGATATTTTGAAAAACCTGCAACTTTTGATAACTCATCAAGAGTTAAAGCATAACTATAATTTTGATCAATATATGAAATAACTTTATATACACTTTGAATATAGTCATCTTTTGTTGTCTTTTTCATTGTTCCCTTTCATCTTCTTTTGTGATGTAATTATAAGATAACTAAAAAAATAAAACTACTCTTAGATTGCTAATTATGTGATCTCAGCTAAAGGGGACAGTTGCGAATGGCACTTACTTATTACCCCACTATTAAAATACACAAATAATCAAGCAGCATAAACAATACTAGGATGCTTAAAAAAGTTGCTAACTTTTTGGCTATTATTTGAGATTTCATTCATATAGTTTTCAGTATTTTTTCTAAGTTGAGTTTTAGTAAAAGGCATATTGTTTTTATTAGCATTTCTTTTATAGTCTTGGTTTAAATACTCATCAGGATTAAACTCTGGTGAATAAGGTGGCAAGTAAAATATTGCTATATCTTCTTTATGTTCCTCTATCCATGCAATAACAATTTTAGCATGATGTACCCTTATGCACTACACCCCTGTGCATGAATATCCATCTTTCACTATTTTTGATATTAACGATGTT